>JBPEXB010000398.1:0-2408 GCA_052032125.1 Acidimicrobiia bacterium | reverse complement strand
TCCTCGAGCCGCTCGCGGTCGCGGGCGACGAGGTCGACGGCGTAGCCGGCGTCGGACAGGGCTCGGGCGACGGCGGCGCCGATCCCGCGGCTGGCCCCGGTGACGACTGCGACCGGCCGGGCCGTCACGCCCGCATCCCGCCGTCGAGGACGAGACACTCACCGGTCATCGAGCCCGGGGCGTCGAGGGCGAGGAAGGTCACCACCTCGGCCACCTCGGCCGCCGTCGCCATGCGGCCGATCGGAATACCCGGTTCCGGATCGACGGTCGTTCCCCTCACCTCCTCCAGTCGAGCGAGGATCCTGCGCACCATCGGCGAGTCCACGTAGCCAGGACACACGGCATTGACGGCGATGCCCGAGGGGCCCAGTTCTCGGGCGAGCGACCGGGTGAGCCCGACGACGGCGTGCTTGGAGGCGTGATATGCGGCGGCGAAGGCGCCACCGGCCAGCCCGGCGCCCGAGGCCATGTTGACGATGCGACCGCTCGTGTCGCGGAGGTGCGGCACGGCGGCGGCGCAGACCCAGAACATGCTCAGCACGTTGACGGCGAAGACCCGCTCGACCTCGACCGGGTCGAGCTCGTCGATGGGCGCGGTCGGCCCCTCGATCCCGGCCCCGTTGACGACCACGTCGAGCCGCCCGAGCTGCTCGACCACCGTCCCGACCAGCTCCGACGCTTGCCGGGGATCGGCCACATCGGAGCCGAACGGCTCCACCGCGTCGAATCGCTCGGCGAGGGCGGCCACGGAGCCGCCGTCGAGGTCGTTGACGGCCACCCGGACCCCTCTGCCCGCCAATCGCTCGGTCATCGCCGTCCCCAGATGGCCCCCGGCTCCGGTGATGAGCACGGTGGTCATCGACCGGTCTGGCGATCGAGCCATTCCAGCGTCGTCCGGTTGAACGTGTCGGGGTCCTGCAGGCCGAACAGATGTGAGCCACCGGGGAAGACGACGAGCTCCGAGGCGGGGATCGCCTCGTGCAACTCGCGGGAGAAGAACGGAGGGATGCACATGTCGAGCTCGCCGACGGTGATGAGCGTCGGCATGGCGAGCTCACCCAATCGCGCCGAGGCGTCGTGGGTGAGGTTGGCATCCAGCTGGCCGAGCAACCCGACCGGTGAGGACGCGTGCTGCTTCATGTTCGCCAGCACGCCCATCACCTCGTCGTAGTGCTCGGTGATGTGGTCGGGCGGGAACAGGTACATGAGCGCACCCTCGTAGTACAGGTCGGTGCCGCCCACTTCGAGCATCGTCTTGAGGAAGCTCAGGTACATGCGGGCATATCCGTGGGTGCGCGCCCAGGTGCCGTGGAGCTGGAGGGTGGCGACCCTCTCCGGGTGCCGGATGGCGAGGTCCATGGCGATCGCTCCGCCCAGGGAGAGACCGGAGATGTGGGCGCGCCCGACGCCGAGTGCATCGAGGAGCGCCAGCGCGTCGTCGGTCATCATCGGCACGTCGTAGGGCCCCTCAGGTGCGTCGCTGGCGCCGGCGCCGCGGTTGTCGAAGATCAGGCACCGGTAGCGGGGGGTGTAGGCCTCGACCTGGGGCAGCCATCGGTTGCCGGCAGCCCCGGTGCCGCGGATGAACACCACCGGCTCGGCGTCGGATGCCTCGCCGTGCCACTCGTAGTACAGCTGCAACCCATCGGAGACGGTGCAATGCGGCATGGATGCTCCTCTCAGTCTTCGGCGAGCGGCGGCCAGCCGACGCCGGGGGCGACGAGCTGTTCCAGGACCAGGCCACCCGCCAGGGCAGCCATGTCCTCGCCCCGAGCGGCGGTGACCTGAGCGGCGACCGGGAGTCCGAGGTCGTCGAGGCCGATCGGGACCCCGACCGTCGGGAGCCCGACGAGGTCCTGGGGCACGGTGTAGTCCATCACGAGGTCGCGGAACGGCAGCGGCTCGCCGAGGTGATCGACCGTATCGGGGCTCTCGATCGTGGATGGCGGCCCGGCCGACACGGGCGTGAGCAGGACGTCGACCTCGTCGAACACCTCGGCGAAGGTGGCGCCGATGGCCTGGGACTCCCGCCGGGCCGAGAGGTAGTCGGTCAGCGTGACGCCCGCGCCCAGATCGAGGCGCCCGCCGACATCGTCGCCGTATTCACCACGGCGCTCGGGGAGAAACCCGAGCACGTGGGCGTGGTAGTCGTGCGCCTCGGCCATCTGGATGGCGGCGAACGCGTCTCGAATCCGCTCGGCACCGGGGAAGCTCACCTCGACCACGTCAGCCACTTCCGACAGGCGCCCGGCCACCGCGTCGAACAACCGCTGATGATCGGGTGCCAGCGGCCGGAGGTGGAGGTCCTTGCAGACGCCGAACGTGAGGCGGTTGGGCTCCAGGCCGTCGGGTTGGAGCACCTCGCGCAGCGTGGTGGGGTCGGTCGGGTCGTGGCCCGCCATGGCGAC
>JBPEXB010000397.1:0-1715 GCA_052032125.1 Acidimicrobiia bacterium | reverse complement strand
GACGACAACGCCGGGAGCTACGTGTTCCGCTGCCCGAGCTGCGACATGGCCGTCGTCAAGGACGCCGAGCCCCGGGTCGTCGACCTGCTGCTCGCCTCCGGTGTGACGCTGAGCACCTGGAGTGCCCCGGCCGAACTGCGCGAGACCCGGGCCGACGGCCCGGCGTTCACCCACGACGACCTCCTCGATTTCCACCACCAACTGCAGAGCGACGACTGGTTCGGCCGCCTGGTCGAGAGCGTCGGCGACGGCAACGCCGATCCGGCCGCCGGCAGCTGACGATCCTCACGGTCTGACGCCGTCCGTCCACGCCCGTCGCGCGGGCTGAGGGACCCTGGGGCGTCGATACACTCCGGCGCATGTTCAACGTCGGCGGCATGGAGCTGCTCGTCATCGGGATCGTCGCGCTCATCGTGCTCGGCCCGGACAAGCTCCCGGGCGCCATCCGCCAGGTCGGACAGGTCGTCGGCGAGCTCCGGCGCATCTCGAGCGGGTTCCAGACCGACCTGCGCGGGGCGCTCAGCGAGGCGGAGCGCGAGGCCGAGCGGGAGGCGCAGCAGAAGGCCAACCAGGCCGCCCCGGCGCCCGCGACCCCCGATCCCGGCGCCGCTCGGGCCGCCGCCCACGCCGAACTGGCCGCCGCCGAGGCCGCACTCGACGCCGAGGAGGCGAGGTCATCCGTAGACGGAGGCGGCTCCGGAGGCCCTGCTGAGGCATCATCGTCGGGCAACGGCGACGACCCCGCTCCGACCGCCTCCTGACGGCACCGGGGCGGACCGGACACCGACCACCCCACGAACGCCCCCGACCGCGGCAGGAGCACCAGATGGCAGGCAAGGCAGTCGACGACGGGCGGATGCCGTTGCTCGAGCACCTTTCCGAGCTCCGGGACCGGTTGGTCAAGATCGCGATCGCCGTGGTCGTCGGCGTCTTCGCCGGCTGGTTCCTCTACCCGTACATCTTCGACCTGCTGCTCGATCCGTACTGTGACCTGACGGCGGACGACCCGGAGAACTGCCTCCTCCTCCAGACCGAGCCGCTGGAGATCTTCTCGGTCCGCATCCGCATCGCCGGCTACGCCGGCGTCGCGCTCGCGATGCCGGTGATCCTGTGGCAGGTGTGGCGCTTCATCACCCCGGGGCTGCACCCGCACGAGAAGAAGTACGCGATCCCGTTCGTCGTCACGGCGCTGGTGCTCTTCGTGCTCGGCGGCTCGCTGGCGTACTACACGCTCCCGAAGGCCCTGGACTTCCTGGTGAACATCGGCGGCGACGGCTTCGTCACCCAGTTCCGGCCGGCCCCGTACTTCCAGCTCGTCACCTACATGATGCTGGCGTTCGGTATCGGCTTCGAGTTCCCGATCGTGCTGGTCTTCCTGCAGCTCGTCGGCGTGCTCTCTGCGCAGGCACTCAAGCAGTTCCGGCGCTACGCGATCGTCGGCATCGTCATCCTGGTCGCCGTCATCACGCCGTCCGGTGACCCGTACAGCCTCGCGATCCTGTCGATCCCGATGTACCTGTTCTACGAGATCTCGATCCTCGTCGGCCTGCTGCTCACCCGGAAGCGACGGAAGGCCGAGGCACTCGGTACCTGATGTCCGGCGCGCCCCCCAGGTCCCACGTCGAGGCGCTCCTCGACTCGCTGGGGTTCCCGCTCGACCGGTTCCAGCGGGACGCGGCCGACGCCGTCACCGCCGGTCGGTCGGTGCTCGTGGC
>JBPEXB010000396.1:0-3595 GCA_052032125.1 Acidimicrobiia bacterium | reverse complement strand
ATCGGGCCAAGAGGCGATGGCATAGATCAGCCCGACGCCGATGCCGAACGCCAGCTCGGGGCCCCAGCCGAGGCGGGCGAACCACGGGATCAGCATGAGCGGACCGCCATTGCGGGCCAGGTAGACCGACGTGAAGCCGATGAGGCCCATCAGTGCCCCTGCGACTGCCGCGACCAGCACCGCCAAGGGGTCGATCGCCAGGAGGGCCCCGAGCAAGACGGCCTGGCCGCGCCCGCCCTCGAATCGCCACCACGCCGGCCACACGTGGCCGGCCATGATCGCCACCGCCACGACGGCGAACCCGAATCCGTCGGGGTCGCCGTTGCGCACCACCAACGTCGGGACGAATGCCTTGGCGGCGTCGCCCACCACCACCAGGAGACCCCACCGCCAACCGGCCCGTTCGAACACGCTGGTGGCGCTCACTCCGCGGTATACCCACACCTCCGAGGTCCCCTCGACGGCGAACTCGGTCGTCGACAGATCTTCGTCGGGGACGGCGAACCTGCCGACGAGGCGGGCGAAGCTGATGGTCCCGATGAGGTAGCCGGCGACGGCGAGCGCGATCACTCGGGGACCTCGTAGTCGGGATACTTCGAGAAATCGGTGATTCGTGCCCGCCACGGCCGGGGGTCACGACGAAACGCTTGCAAGGCGCCCACGGTCTCGGTCCACGACCTCGCCCAGTAGAGGGCGTTGGCCACGGCTGCGAAGGCGATCAGCGTCGGCTCACCGGTCCACCAGAACCAGGCCAAGAGCCCGATCGGCCACACCTCGAACGCCACGTAGGCGCTGCCGATCACGAACCCCACCACCAGGAACAGGGCGATCGTGATGAGCGGCGCCCTCCAGTCGAGGATCACCAGGCCTCCGAGCAGCGGCGAGATGCCGTACCCGCCGACGAAGCGGTGGTAGATCGGGAAGACGTGACCCACCAGGGCGGCCGCCGCCACGATCACGGGCTCCGCGCCGTCGGGGAACACGAGGGCGGCCGCCAGCGTCGGCACCAGCGCCTTGAGGATGTCGATGGCCCCGGCCCGGAGGCCGCCCGAGGTCGATCGTGCTTGGAGCGAGGATGCCGAGACACCGTCGCGCGCAACGGCGGCTCCCGTGCCGTCGAGCACCACCTTGGTCTGCCGCAAGTCCTCGCCCGCCGCCACCCTCCGCCCGACGATCCTCGCCCCCGACAGCGACCCCAGCAGGTAGCCCACCACGCCGGAGAGAATGAGCGTCACGTACCCTCCACGTCGGCACGGTACCGAGGTGCCGTCCGCTACGACCACGCCAGGCGGTCATCAGCCGATCCCATGCGCACATCCATGCCCACTCGCACCACGCTGGCGGCGACCGCAGTCGTCGTCGCCGCCTGTGGGCCGACCATCACCAGCACGCCGACCAACCCTCCCACCTCGCCTCCCACGACGGCGCCTCCAGCGACGGTCGCCAGCACCACGACGACGTCCACCCAGGCCACCACCACCACCGCTCCGAGCACGACCACGACCACGATCCCGGTACGGCTCGAGCTCGGCGAGTGGGAGGGAGAACCGATCGAGTTCGGTCCGACGAACGGCGAGCCGCTGGTGGTGGTCGGCGTCCGCTTCAACGACGTGCTCAACGTGCGGCTGGGGCCGGGGAGCGAGTTCGGCGTCGTCACGACGCTGGAGCCAGAGGCCGACGCCATCGCCGCCCTCGGCCTGGCCTGGCAGCGTCAGGGCGCCACCTGGTACGCCATCCAGGTGGGAGACGAACAAGGCTGGGCGAGCGCCTCGTTCCTGGCGGTCCGGGCGGGCAGCTTCGACTTCACCTCCAACGTGGTCGAGCGACTCGGAGGTGTCCCCGAGTCGGGATCGTTGATCGAGCTGGGACTGACCGTGGCGCGCTCGCTGGCCTCCGACGACCCGGCCTCGCGCATCGAACAGCCGGCCGAAGTGGTGGTCGGTGCCGTCGGGGAGATGACCATCGATGTGCTCGGGCTCGGCGACGATTCGGTGGCCGGGTACCGGCTGGCCGTGACGGCCACCAGCGACGACGGGACGTGGATCCTCGAGCGTGTCGAGGCAACCGTGCTCTGCACCTGGGGAGCGACCGGCGACTTCTGCGTCTGACCGGCCGACTGCGGCCCTCTGAATAGGCTGGCCGCATGCACGACGACCTCACCACCGCCGTCGACGAGCTCATGCCCGCCATGCGGGCCGAGCTCGACGACCTCGTCCGCATTCCGTCCGTCAGCGCCGACGGCTACGACCCTCAGCAGGTGCGCCACTCCGCCGAGGCGTCGGCGTCCCTGCTCGAGCAGGCAGGCTTCTCGGCCGTGCGACTGCTCGAGCTCGACGGCGCCCACCCCGGCGTCTACGGCGAGATCCCGGCGCCGGCGGGGGCGCCCACCGTGCTCCTCTACGCCCACCATGACGTGCAGCCTCCCGGGCCGGACGAGCTGTGGAAGACGGCTGCCTTCGAGCCGACCGAGATCGACGGCCGCCTCTATGGCCGAGGCACGTCGGACGACAAGTGCGGCATCGTGCTGCACACGGGGGCCATCAGGGCCCATGGGGGGCGCCCACCGGTCGGCGTCAAGGCGTTCTTCGAGGGCGAGGAAGAGATCGGTTCGCGGCACCTCGACGACTTCCTCGCCGCCTATCAGGATCTTCTCGCCGCCGACGCCATCGTCATCGCCGACAGCGCCAACTGGGAGGTGGGCGTACCGGCTCTGACCACCTCGTTGCGGGGCCTGGTGGACTGCACCATCGAGGTGCAGACATTGCAGGCAGGCGTGCACTCCGGCATGTGGGGAGGCGTGTTCCCCGACGCCCTGACCACGCTGGTCAAGGCGCTGGCGACCTTGCACGACGAGCACGGCGAGGTGGCGGTCGAGGGCCTCCACCGCGGCGGGCCGACCGACGTGGACCTGTCCGACGACGAGGCGCGAGCCCAGGCCGGGGCCGTCGACGGCGTCCAGCTGCTCGGGAGCGGATCGATCACGCACCGCCTCTGGGCGGGGCCGTCGGTCTCGGTCCTCGCCATCGACGCCCCGCCCGTGTCCCAGGCCATCAACCAGCTGGTCCCGAGCGCCCGGGCCAAGGTCTCGGTTCGCCTGGCCCCCGGCGACGACCCGGCCCGCGCCATGGAGGCGCTCGTGACCCACCTGGAACGGGCCGTGCCATGGGGAGCCCGGGTCACCGTGACGCCCGGGTCGAGCGGCCACCCCTTCGCCCTCGACACGACCGGATCCGCCTACGACGCGTTCCGGGCCGGGTTCCGGCACGCCTACGGGCGGGATCCGGTCGATGCCGGGGTGGGCGGCACGATTCCGTTCGTGAAGGCCTTCTCCGACGCCTATCCGGACGCCAGCATCCTCCTCACCGGTGCCGGCGACCCCACCTCGGCCGCCCACGGCCCCAACGAGAGCCTCGACCTCGGCGAATTGCGCAGGAGCACCATCGCCGAAGCCGTCGCGCTGAGGGGGATGGGAACCGCGTAACGACCGGAACCCGGGACCCGGAGCCCGGAGGGCGTCAGCTGGGTTTCTCCCCCCGGAGGGGGGAGTGGTTCGGCCGAAAGGCCGAAGCGAGGGGGGACACACCGCAACGCGCGA
>JBPEXB010000395.1:0-4795 GCA_052032125.1 Acidimicrobiia bacterium | reverse complement strand
AGGAAGCCACTCCGGAGAGGTCGTCGCGCAACGTGCCGATCGACCACTCGACCACGTAGTCGGGAGGCACGATCCCCAGATCTCGTCGGATCTCCAGGCCCTCCATGACCTGGTCGACCTGCTGCCCGATCTGCTCGACCCGAGCCAGGTATCCCTCGACGTCGGCCAACGTCTCCAGCGGGTGCTCCTCGGTCAGGAATCGAAGCAGGCCCACGTTGTAGCTCGTGAGGAAGTAGTGGACCGGGTAGTCGTGATAGATGAACGGGTGACCGCGGACCTGGCGATCCAGGTGCCATGCGAACGCGTCGTAGGACACCTGGTCGCCAGGGGAGAGTGTTCCGCGGTCATAGGAACGCAGGTGCTCGAGGATCGTCTCCTCGAGCTCCTGCGTCTGTCGGAGGTAGCGGTCGGAGAGGTCGTCCAAGAGGTCGTCGCCCATGCCGAGGTCCTCGGAGATGCCGAGCGAGGTGACCAGCTGGGGGCTACGGCGGAGCAGGTCGCGATAGGAGGCCTCCAGGAACTCGGCAAAGGAAAGCCCGTCGTAGGCGGCGCCGACCTCTTCGAGATCGAGGGGTGCCGAGGTGGTCGTGGTCGTCGAGGTGGGAGTGGGCAGCGCCGTGGTGGGCGCCGCGTCTCCTGAGTTGGCCGCGCACGCGGACGCCACGAGGGCGAATGCGACCAGGGTTGCCCACCAGCGAGTCATCATTCGTGAGATGCCCGTGGCTTTGCCGCCATGTCGAGGACGACCGACTGCTGGGTACCGACGACCCGTGACGGTCGAGCCGCCGCTGAAACACCTTCAACGCACCACCAAGTGGCCGAGAAGACTCTCATGGTTGACGCGCGCCCGGTGCGGCGCCCCTCTCGTAGGTGGTTCGCGGTCGTGGTGGCGCTCGCCCTCTCATCCGTGGTTGCGGCGGTGTCGCTCACGCGGGTGATCGACCAGCGGGAGGCGGCGCGATTCGACGCCGCCGCCGAAGAGTTCGAGCGGGACATCGAGGCGCGGTTCGAGGGTTTCGGCCTCATCAGCGGCATCTTGCCGCTGGCCTTTTCACCCGACATCGGCGGTATCTCGTTGGAGACACTCGAGTTGGTGCTGGGTGGTGGCGGAAGCGAGGCCGCGCCGCTTCGAGGGATGATCGATGCCTTCCCTCTCGATGGCTACGTGGGCTTCGCCATCGTGCCATCGGACGAAGCGGTGCCGGCCAGCGTGCTCTCGGAGGTACCGGGCGTGACCAATGAGGTTCTGGAGGATCCTGCGATCGCTGCCGCGATCGATGACGCCAGGACGAGGGGCGGCTCGCGTACGTCGGCGCCCGTGCCGATGGGGGAGCGCACCATCTACGCCAACGCCGTCGCCATCGGCACAGTCCCGCCGGTGGTTGCCGTCACCCTGGTCGATGTCGTGGCCGTCATCGCCGGTGGTGCCGAAGACCCTCTCGCCGCGCAGCTGGACGTGGCCGTCGTGGATGCCGGCACCGAGTCCGTGGTGGTCGGGGTGTTGCCGAGTCTCGACGGGGGGCTGGCGCGGTCCTTCTCCGATGTCCTGCTCGGACGTCGCCTGCGCGTCGCGGTCGTCCCGTCCGAAGGCTTCGGCCTGCAGTCTGGGGCGCTTGCTGGGTCGTCGCTCCTGGCGATGGGCCTCGCCATCGCCGTGTTGGCATACGCGGTCGGTGTCATGAGCCGGCGCCGGGCCGCCCAGGCAGCGGAACGGCTGCAGATGGCGCAGCAGATCAACGAGGACAAGGATCGGTTCATCGCCGGCGTGTCCCACGAGTTGCGCACTCCGCTGACCGCCATCCTGGGGCTCTCGCAACAGATCGCCGAGCACCCCGAGCACTTCGACCCGGCCGAGCTGGCCGAGCTCAGCGCGATGGTGGCCCGCCAGAGCGAGGAGATGTCGGTCCTCATCGAAGACCTCTTGGTCGCGGCTCGAGCCGATGCCGGGACCATCACCATCCTGCAGGAGCGTGTCGACCTGGCGGAGCAGGCACGGGTCGTCTGCAAGGGCTTCCCCGAGGAACGGAGCGTGCTCGCCGTGGACGGCACCGAAGTGTGGTGCGAGGCCGACCCCTTGCGGGTGCGCCAGATCGTCCGCAACCTCGTCGCGAACGCCATTCGCCACGGCGGCCCCACCATCGAAGTGCATGCCCGAGGTAGCGCCGAGGGGGCTGTCCTGGAAGTGAGGGACGACGGTGACGGCATCGAGGCGGAGGCACGCGAGCTCATCTTCGCCCCGTACTACCGCTCGGGTGCCGCCGCCGGATTGGCTCCGTCGGTCGGGCTCGG
Organism: Acidimicrobiia bacterium; assembly: GCA_052032125.1. GTDB lineage: Bacteria > Actinomycetota > Acidimicrobiia > Spongiisociales > Spongiisociaceae > JBPEXB01. The sequence goes on along the minus strand of JBPEXB010000395.1, from coordinate 2,506 downwards.
GTTGTCGGTGGCCCGCCAGTTGGCCGAGCTCATGGGAGGCACGCTCGACTACCGGTACGACAACGGATCGAGCGTCTTCCGGCTCGTTCTGCCCACCGCGGCGCGAGCAGCGGCCTGACTAGAAGGACACCTCGACGGTCAACTCCTCGACGCCTCGAATGACCGAGGCGGTCACCGTGTCGCCGGCCGCAATCGTCCCGAGCGTCTCGTACAGGTCGTCGATGGTCGAGAGAGAGACGTCGTTCAACGACACGAGCACGTCGCCCTCCCGCAGGCCGGCTGCCTCGGCCGGTGATCCCTCTTCGGCGTGACGGACCAGGAGTCCGTCCACCTCGTCGAGGCCGACGGAGCGCCGGAGCTTGCGGACGACCTCGTTGGGGGCCACCCCGATGCCGAGCCGCACTCGGGAGGCGTGTTCGCCCTCCCGCAGCCGATCGACCGTCTCGGAGAGCTCGGTCCCGGAGGGGATGGCGAGGTAGAACCCTTCCCCGAGGCGATTGGTGTTGATCCCCAGCAAGCGGCCGTCGCGATCGACCACGGGTCCTCCTGACGATCCGGGCAGGAGCGGGGCGGTGTGCTCCAGGCTGCCCTTGATCAACCGCCCGCGCGGGCCACGGAAGGTGCGTTCGGTTCCGGAGACGTAGCCCACGGTCACCCGCAGGCCCATGCCCCCCGGATTCGAGAGCGCCACCACCGGCGTCCCGAGGTCGATCTCGGCATCGTCGGTGCCGGCGGCCACCGGCTGCGTCCCGGCCGTGTCGACCTCCACGACGGCCAGATCGACGTCGTAGTCGGCCCCGAGCACGCGCCCGGATTCGGCGCGGCCGTCGGCGAAGGTCACGGTGACCCGGTCGCGGCGGACGTTGTGAGCGTTGGTGAGGACGACGCCGTCGGCGACCACGACGCCGGACCCGTGTGGGCCACGGCGGCCGATCCCGACGACGGAGGGCCCGACGCTGGCGGCGATCTCCTGCACGGTCTCGTGGATCTCGTTGAGCATGGCGAACCTCCTGGGTGCGTGCCCTCGTTTGCGACGATGACAGTGCCATCGTGATTACTTGCGACTTGCAAGTGACAAGTTAGCATGGTCGGTGATCCTCATGAACACGTCGCTCGCACATGCCGCCGAACGCATCGGAGATCGCTGGACGCTGTTGGTGGTCGGGGCGCTGCTCGACGGCCCTCGACGCTTCGGCGAGCTCGCGGAAGACGTTCCCGGTATCGCCACCAACATCCTCACGAAGCGCCTGAAGCGCCTGGAACGCCTGGGATTGGTGGTCGCCCGCCCCTACAGCCACCGGCCGCCGCGGGTCGAGTACCAACTGACGTCGCGAGGGCGCGATCTGGCCGATGCGCTTCGGTTGCTCGCCTCATGGGGCGCTCGGGCGGAAGGCACCGACGATCCGCGCCGCCACGAGGCGTGTGGGACGACCATGGAGATGGTCTGGCACTGCGGGACCTGCGAGCGCCTCGTGCCCGAGGGCGAATCGGAGGTCCGTTACCTCTGACCAGGGGTGACTAGCCCGAACGCGAGGACAAGTTCTGGCTCTATTTTCTGGGTCGCGAATGCCGACACAAGAAGCATGGACTTTCGGAGTGTGCGCGCTCGATCGTTGCGCGTTGCCGCGGCCGGCGTGGTCGTGCTCTTGGTGCTCGCGCCGGCAGTCATGGCGCAGACGTCCACGACCCAATATCTGCATGCAACGGGCTACCCGAACGCTGATCTGCTCGGGGTCGCCCCCACCGGCCCGCTCCTCAACTTCGACCCGCTGAGAGACGAGGAGCCAGGACTCTTCGTGCAGCGTGGTGGGTCCAATCACACGGAATCGAATCCCGACAAATACCAGCTGTGGGCCCTGGCCGGGGGAACGACCATCGTTCTCGAAGGCCCGGCCACCCTTCAGATCAGCGCGGCGATGGAGGACTATGACACGGAGGACCGGGGCCAGCTTCGTGCGTACCTCCTGGACTGCTCGCTCACGTTGACGGCATGCGTCGTCATCGACGCCGCCGCCGTGACCGCCAACCCGTGGAGCTCGACCGGCGGGTTCGTGACGCGGACCATGTCGTTCGACGCCGCTTACGTGGTCGAAGCAGACCGTCGTCTGGCCGTGAAGGTCCTCGTCGGTTCGTCGTCCCACGACGACATGTATCTCGCCTATGGGGCGTCGGACTATCAGAGCAAGCTCACGTACACCGAAGCGTCGGGCGGCGGAACCACGACCACGACGACCACCAGCTCCACGACGACGACCACGCTCCCGACGACGACCACGACGCTCCCGACGACGACCACCACCATCACGCTGCCCACGACCACGACGACCACGGTGGCGCCGACGACGACGACCACGGTGGCGCCGACGACGACGACCACGGTGGCGCCGACGACGACCACGACACAGGCCCCGACGACCACGGTGGCGGCGACGACGACCACGGTGGCGGCGACGACGACCACGCTCTCGACGACGACGACCACGCTCTCGACGACGACCACGACGAC
>JBPEXB010000394.1:0-5968 GCA_052032125.1 Acidimicrobiia bacterium | reverse complement strand
GGCGTCACCGCCGACAGGTCGACGGGTCCTCGCACGCGCAGCGGGAACAAGACCTCCCCTCCCGCCTCGAGCACCGCCGAGGCCACCGCGCCGGCGCCTTCGCCATAGGGCTGGATGCCGGCGACCCCGAGGTCATGTACCAGATCCGCGGCAGACTCCGGATCGAGGTCCAGCGTCAAGATGAAGGCCGGCACCCGTGACCGCCCTGCGAGGTCGGCGGCGGTCTCCCGCGACACGACGCGTGGGGAGGAGTGGATCAGCACCAGCCCGACGGCATCGGCTCCTGCCGCGGCGGCAGCTTCGACATCGTCCGGCCGGCGCAGGCCGCACACCTTCACCCAGGTCACGACGGATGCTCCGCTCGGTCCCCGGCCCGGAGATCTCGGATGGCACCCGCCGGGTCGGCGGACCGCACCAGGTACTCCCCGACCAGCACTGCGTCGTAGCCGGCATCGATGGCCCGCTGGGCGTCGCCGGGTCCCTGGATCCCGCTCTCCGCCACGGTCAGCGCTTTCCCTTCGATCATGGCTGCCAGGCGCTCCGCCGTCCCCAGATCCACCTCGAACGTGGTCAGATCACGGTTGTTGACCCCCACGATGCTCGCCCCGGCCGACATCGCTCGCACGGCCTCGGCTTCGTCGTGCACCTCCACCAGCGCCGCCAGCCCGGCCCGGCCGGCCTCGACGACCAACTGCTCGAGCGTCGGATCGTCGAGCACCGCCACGATGAGCAGCACCGCGTCGGCTCCCATCGCCCTCGCCTCCCAGATGTGCAGCGGATGAAGGGTGAAGTCCTTGCGCAGCACGGGAATGTCGACCGCCGATCTGGCGTCCACGAGGTCGTCGGGGCTGCCGCGGAAGTGGTCGGGCTCGGTCAGCACGCTCACAGCCGAGGCGCCTCCGAGCATGTATCGGCGAGCCTGCCCGGCGGGATCCAGCTCACCGTCGATCAGGCCGCGAGACGGTGACGCCCGCTTGATCTCGGCGATCACCGAGAGGCCGGGGGCCGCCAGCGCGCCCGCGAAGTCGCGAGGCGGGTCGGCCGCCTCCGCGGCAGCCCGCACGTGCGACTCCCGCCCGAGCAGCGCCGGCAAGCGTGCGCGCACGTCCTCGACGATCCTGTCCAGCATTCGCGAAGGGTACGACGCCGGTGCACAGGCACCAACAGCGCCTCACGACTCGGCGGCCGCCACCTCTCGATGGCCGGCGGGCAGCCGCACCCACACCGTGGTGCCCTCGTTCGGGTCGGAGGTGACCGCCACCCGACCACCCATCGCGTCCACCAACTCTTTGACGATCGACAGCCCGAGGCCCGAGCCTTCCGGCCGGAGGCGCCGGTACCGCCTCGCGACGTAGAACTTGTCGAAGACCCGGGGCAGGTCGGCGGCGTCGATCCCCGACCCGGTGTCGGCGACGGCCAGCTCGACCTCTTCGGCGACGCGCCGGACCCGCACGGTCACCGCACCGGCTTCGGGCGAGTAGCGCAGCGCGTTCTCCATCAGGTTGCCGACGATCTGCCCGAGGCGATCGGCGTCGGTCTCGACGAGCCCGGTCGGCTCGATGTCGGACTCGAGCCGCACCCGCAGCGCCTCCGCCCGGGGCCGGAATCCGTCCACCAGCTCTCGGGTGTGGGCGCCGACGTCGACCGGCTCGATGTCCAGGGTGAACTCGCGAGCTTCGAGGCGAGCCAGCAACATCAGATCCTCCACGAGGCGCCGGAGGCGAGCCGTCTCGACGGCCAGGACCCCGGCGATGCGGTGCGTCTCGGCGTCGTCGAGGGAGCCCTCCTCGAGGACTTCGGCGTAGCCGGCGATGGTCGTCAGGGGTGTGCGGAGGTCGTGCCCGACGCTCAGCAGGAACTCCCGCTCGCGAACCGAGAGGTCCTCGAGCTGCGCCGCCATGTCGTTGAAAGCTCGGGCCACGTCGGCGACCTCGTCCGTGCCCCGTACCGGCGCCCGGGCGGACACGTCGCCGGTGGCCAGCGCCGCCGCGGCATCGGCCAGCCCGTCGAGCCTCCTGGTCACCCGACGGGCGAGCAGGCGGGAGAAGACCGCCGAGAGCAAGACCGCCACTGCGAACGCCAGCACCATGCCCCTCGCCACCTGGTCGAGCTCGATGACGGCCGTCCGGCGCCCGACCACCACTGCCATTTGGACGGAAGCGCCGTCCAGGCCATCGATCTGCACGGGCCGGGCGTGCACCAGGAAGGGCAGATTCCCGCCGCTGTCCTCGGCCGAGACGGTCACGAACTGCCCCTCGCCGGCGCGAAGCCGCTCGACGTCGAGAAGCCCGGCGAGTGCCTCGGTCGTCGTCGGCGTCAGGAACGAGACCGTGCCGTCCGAGTCGATGAAGGCCAGGTCGACGAGGGGGCTGCCGAACAGGCGGCGGGCCGCCTCGATCGTCTGGAACAAGCCTCGTGCCCGGGGGGCTTCCTGGAAGGCGGGGACCCGGCGGACGCCCTCCAGGACCTGGCCGAGCACTCTGGCCGAATCGTTGTCTTCTGAGAGTCGCTCTCCCAGCAGGCCCTCGACCGCCTGCGCCTGTCGCGACATCTCGCTACGTGTCTGCCCGCCGACGATGTTCTGCCCGATGAGCGCGGCGATGGCGGCGGCGATGAAGAGTGCGACGGTCGCCACCGCCAGCATCGACCAGAAGATCCGCCGGCGCATCCGCCCGCTCGGACGCGTCGCCCGCCAGGTCGGATCGGGTTCGGTCACGGCCCGATCCGGTAGCCGACCCCCCACACGGTCTCGATGGGGATGTCGGCCAGCTTCTTGCGGAGCTGGCGTATGTGGACGTCCACGGTGCGGGTCTCGCCGAAGTAGTCGTATCCCCACACTGCTTCGAGGATCTGGGCACGGCTCAACACCAGTCCCTGGTGCTCGGCCAGATACCACAGCAGGTCGAACTCGCGAGCCGTCGGACGGATCACCTCGCCGCTCGGGGTACGGACCTCTCGGCGTCCGCTGTCGATCTCGAATCCCTCGACCTCGAGCACGGTGGTGGGCGGTCGGGCGCCATCCTCGGACCGGCGCAGCACCGCCTTCACCCTCGCCACCAGCTCGCGTGGCGAGAACGGCTTGGTCACGTAGTCGTCGGCGCCCATCTCCAGGCCGACGATCTTGTCGATCTCGGTGTCCCGGGCCGTGAGCATGATGACTGGCACGTCGTGGGTGGCCCGGATCTTGCGGCACACCTCGACACCATCGATGTCGGGGAGGTTGAGGTCGAGCAGCACGGCCTTCGGCTCTCGCTCGCGCAGCCGATCGAGGCCCGATTGTCCGGTCAGGCTGTGGACCAGTCGGTAGCCCTCGCGCTCGAACACCGTGCCGAGCATCTCGGCGATGCTCTCTTCGTCTTCGATGAGCAGGACGACGCCGCGGTGGGCGGGGTTCGTCATGGGCTCTCCTTCCATGATGCGCCGTGGGTCGATGATCGACCGGCGCCATCGAGGAGAGATTCGGCCCGTGTGAGGAGATTGTTAAGCGTGGAGCGGTCGCATGAGCGTGGCCGAGCCGGAGTCACAGCAGGGGAAACGCCTCGACGGTGGCGTTGGCCGAACCGCCCTCCCACGCCACCTCGACCTGCTCACCCGGCTCCACCTCCCGCCGTACCAGACCCATCGCCACCGGTGCGCGGACGGCCAGGCTCTCCCCCACCGAGGTGATGGACCCGACCGTCGACCCGTCGCGCCGCAGCTCGGCACCGACGGGTGGGATGACCGGATCGTGGAGGCGCAGACCCCGCAGATGTCGGTTGACATGACCGCGTGAGTCGATCCGCGCCACCAGCTCCTGGCCGAGGTAGCAACCCTTGGTGAACGACACCGCTTCGGGCACCAGGCCCGACTCCTGAGGGATGGTCTTCTCGTCGACGTCCACCCCCATGCGCGGTTCGCCGACCTCGATCCGCACCGTGGTGGCCACGGTCGAGCCGAGCGGTCGGGCGTCTCTCTCACGGAGCTCCTCGTCGGAGACGCCGACCACGACCCGGCGCCGGATCGGTTCTTCGGCCAGCTCGACCACGAGCACGCCGTCGGCCTCCGACCAGCCGCCGTTCGCCGAGGAGAGACCTGCGTCGTCGGGACCCCACACCTCGAAGACGGGCCGCTCGTCGACGCGAAACTCGACCTCGACCCTGATTCGCCATCTCGACAGCGCTTGCATGGTGACCTCGAGGTGCTCGGCGTCGGTGAGCAACCCGACGCGCTCGTCATCGCGCAGGAGCCACAGCACGGATTGCAGCTTGCCCCGCGGCTCGAGGAGGAACGACCGGGCGACGGAGCCCGGCTCCATGCCTTCGACGTCCTGGCTGATGATCCCCTGCAGGAACGACACGGCGTCTGGTCCCTCTGCCCAGAACAGTGCCATCCTGTCGCCGACGAAACCGACACCGTCGTGTGCCGCGACGTACTCGGCGGTCGTGTCCCCGAAGCTCTCCGGCCAGGCCATCAGAGGTGCCGGGCGCCGTCGATGGCCGCCAGGGCGGCGGCGGCCTTGTCCATCGTCTCCTGGTACTCGGCCGCCGGATCGGAGTCGAACACCAGGCCTGCTCCCGCCTGCACCCAGGCGGTGCCTGCGGCGATCACCACGGTGCGCAGGCAGATGGCCGTGTCCACGGTCCCGCTGAAGTCGAGGTAGCCGGCGGCTCCCGCATATGGCCCGCGGGCAACAGGCTCCAGCTCGTCGATGATCTCCATGGCTCGGACCTTGGGCGCTCCCGACACCGTGCCGTGCGGGAACACCGCCCGGATGACGTCGACCGGGCCCATGCCGTCGCGCAGCTTGCCCGAGACCCCGGAGACGATGTGCATCACGTGCGAGTAGCGCTCGATCACCATGAGGTCGTCGACCGCCACCGATCCGTAGTCGCAGACCCTGCCGAGGTCGTTGCGGGCGAGGTCGATCAGCATCACGTGCTCCGCTCGCTCCTTCGGGTCGGCGAGGAGCTCTTCCTCATGAGCGCGGTCCTCGTTCTCGGTGGCCCCGCGTGGCCGCGTGCCGGCGATGGGGCGCGAGTACACGACGCCGTCACGGACCCGGGTCATCAGCTCCGGCGACGACCCGACCACAGCGATCTCGGGGTGGCGGACGAAGAAGAGGTACGGAGAAGGATTGATGAGCCGCAACGCCCGATAGACGCTGAAGGGATCGTGCTCGTAGGGAACCTCGAGCCGCTGGCTGAGCACCACTTGATAGGCGTCTCCCTGACGGATGTACTCGCGCACGCGCTCCACGGCCGCTTCGAACGTTGCTCGATCCATGGTCGAGCCCAAACCGTCGAGATCGGCCGCGTGGCGAGCAGGCGGGCCGGAAGGCCGGTATCGGGCCTCACCACCGAGACGTTCCGAGGCGTGACGTAGCGCCTCGACTGCCTCGTGGTAGGCCGTCTCGGGATCGTCGACGAATGGCAGGAAGACATTGCGGACCAGCGTCACGGTCTGGCTGAACCGGTCGAAGGCCGCCAGGCTCCCGACGAAGTGCCAGACCATCTCCGGCAGGCCGCGGTCGTCTGGTGGCCCATCCGGCAGGTGCTCGATGTAGCGGACTGCGTCGTAGGAGAGGTACCCGACTGCGCCCGAGTGCAAAGGCGGCAGCCCATCGAGGTCGGGGCTGCTGAAGCGCTCGATCAGGCCTTCCAGCACGGCCAGCGGGTCGCCGTCCGGGAGTTCGAGCGTCCCGGCCTCACACACCCCGTCGCGGCTGGTGAGCGTGAAGACGGGGTCCCAGCCGAGGAACGACCATTGGGCCCAGCGCTCGCCTCCCTCCACGGACTCCAGCAGGAATCCCGGTTCCTGTCCGACCAGCTTCTCGAAGGCGCTCACCGGCGTCTCTCGATCCGCCAGCTGGGTCACCGCCACGGGGATGACCGAGTACCGCCCGGCCAGCTCCAGGAAGTCCTCCAAGGACGGCGTGATGTGCATGGGTTGAGGCTAGTGGGGGGTGCTGTGAACCCAGTTCGCGCCAGAC
>JBPEXB010000393.1:0-1904 GCA_052032125.1 Acidimicrobiia bacterium | reverse complement strand
CCCTGCCCGTTGCCCTGACCGTTGCCCTGTCCCTGTCCGTTGCCCTGTCCATTCCCGTTGCCGTTCCCCGGATCCTCTTTGGGTCCCGCATGGTCGGGGGGCCCGGCGTGATCCGGGGCGTTGGAATCTTCCTTGGGACCGGCGTCGTCGGGCGGCCCGGCATTCTCCGGCGGCCCCTGGTTGCCGCTGTTGCCACCCGGCCCGGCGTGATCGGGCGGTCCGGCGTGATCCGGGGCGTTCGAGTCTTCCTTGGGCCCGGCGTTCTCCGGCGGTCCGGCATCCTCGGGAGCACCGGTCTTCCCGTCGCTGGGAGAGGTGGTGGTGGTCGTCGATGCCGGTTCGTCCGAGGTGTCGAGGTCGATGCCCACCCAGCCCGTCATCTCGGTGATGACGTCTTCGATGGGGGAGGGCGCCACGCCCGCCACGGTGGCCACTGCGGCAGAGGCCAGCAGCAGCACCAGGCCGACGATCATGTTGAAAACGAGGCCGCGACGCAGGCCGAGCAGACGTCGCCGCCGAGAGCGTCCTCGGGTACGGACCAACGGAGCGTCGATCGGTGTCTGCGTCGCGGCGACCAGATCCTCGATGAAGGTGTCATCAGGCCCAGCCGGTGATGGCACCAGAGCGCGCGTCCCGACGATCAGCCCGCCCATCCATGCGGATGGCTCAGGCTGCGTGAGCTGGGACTCGAAATCGGCGACGAGCGCCTTGGTGGTCATCATCTCGGTGAACGCTCTCCGTCGTCACCTGGGTACGGGTTGCGGTCGTGCCATTCGGCGATGCGCCGCAGTCCGCGACGCTGCGCGGCCTTGACCGCACCTGGGCGCTTTCCGGTGATCTCGGCGATCTGACCGATCGTGAAGCCGGCGAGGATCCGGAGGCCGATGACCTCACGCTGATCCGGCGTGAGCAGGTGGAGGGCATGGCGGACCCATTCGGTGCCGAGTACGTCGAGGGCCTCGCCCTCGACGTCGCCGCCGACCGGATCGCCCACCGCTTCGTCACCCAGGTCTTCGGGCCGCCGCGTGCGCTGGCGCCGGTGGTCGATGAGGATGTTGTGAGCCACCGTGAAGATCCACGACCGGAACGCGCCGTAGGTGCCCGAGAACCTGGCGATGGCGCCGGCGGCCCGGAGGAGCACGTCGCCCGCCAGCGCCTCGGGATCCCGAGCCCCTTGCGAGCGGAAGTATCCGACCAGCGTCGGGTAGACGTCGTCGTAGATCCGCCGCCACGCCCAGTCGGCCGACGCCTGTGCAGCAGGGAGGATCGACTCGAATTCGTGGTCGGCGATCATCGCCGTGGGGGAGGCGGAGCGCCCATGGTCTGGGAGTATGCACCAGGTCGCGTACCCAATCACGCGCCAACGGCGTTCACCGGTGTGGGAAGAGGCTGCGACTCCGGTCGCACGAGCGCACAGGGGAGGCACTCATGGCGGGTTCGAGAGCCGTGTCACAGGCACGTCGCAATGGCATGGCGCTGAGCGTCGTGGCGATGGTCGTGAGCCTGATCGGCTGGGCGGTCCTGCCGGCCTTCGGTGCCGACCTGCACGAGCCACACGTGGGCACGACATGTGACACCAGCGGCGTCTGGCACTTCGTCCACAACCAGGTTCCCGACGATGCAGGAACCGGGACGCTCACTGCCTCGTTCTCGGTGACCGGCGTGGTGGTCGTCGAGGCCTACAAGGTCCTCCAGTCCGTTCGGCACTACGAGGTCGTGGCGACGGGGGAGCTGTTGTCGGCCTCCGATGACATCCCCGAGGGCAAGCTCGTGCTCAGTGACGTGACCTGCGACGAGGACACCACGACGACCACGAAGGCGACCACGACGACCACGAAGCCGACCACGACTTCGACCAAGCCGACCACCACGTCGTCCTCGGTGGTCGACAGCAGCACGTCGAC
>JBPEXB010000392.1:0-7065 GCA_052032125.1 Acidimicrobiia bacterium | reverse complement strand
GTCGAGCAGATCAACCTCGATCGCAAGGTGCACGGCCCCGGCCTCTCGGTCGTGCTCAAGGATCCGATCGGCAACGTCCTGCTGTTCACACCGCTCGGGTTCCTCGCCGCGTTCGGTTGGGCGAGCATGCGGCGCCTGCGTCCCGTGATCGTCGCCGGCGCAGCCATCAGCGGCACGATCGAGCTGTCCCAGTTCCTTTTCGGCATCGGGAGCCTCGGCACCATCGACGACGTGATCTTCAACACCACCGGCGCCCTGCTCGGGTTCGCGGCGTTTCAGCTGCTGGACAGCGCAAGGAGGCGCCCGCTCATCTCGACGGCGTGACCCGGGTCCCGGATTCCGGAGCCCGGACCCCGGCGCCGCCTACCTGCCAGAAAGAACAGCTCCGGACACGACGACCGAGTCGCCGGTGACGGGGTCCTTGTCGAGGACGATGAGGTCCTCGATGCGTTGGCGTAGCTCGGCGACGTGGGACACGACGACCACCAGGCGGCTGGCGTGGTCGGTGACCAGCGCCTCGATCCCCTCCATCGCCAGGTCGAGGTGGTCGGCGTCGAGGGTCCCGAATCCCTCGTCGAGGAAGAAGGCGTCGAGGCGGCCGCCCGTCCGCCCCACCATCTCGGACAGTCCCAAGGCGAGTCCGAGTGAGGCGAGGAACGTCTCGCCCCCGGAGAGGCTGTCGGCCTTGCGCACGCCTTCGGCGGCGGTGAGATCCATCACCTGGAAGGTCCCGTCGTCGGTGAAGCGATACCTGCCGGACGAGAGGCGCTGGAAGTGGTCAGAGCCGAGCTCCGACAGCGCTGCCTTCTCCTCCTCGAGCAGGAACCGGATGAACTTGGCGTCGGTGAGGTCGGCGGCGAGCCGCCGGTAGTGCTCGGCGGTGGTCTCGGCGGCCTGCCGCTCCTCGATCAAGTCGGCGGCGGAGGCGATCAGAGCCTCGTCCCGCTCGATCTCACTCTGCAGCAGTCCGGCTTCGGCTTTCAACGCCGCCATGGCGTCCGACAGCGTCCCCTCGACGCTCAGTTCGGCCATCAGCTCGGTCCGGCGCCCACCCACTGCCACGACCTCGGCCCGGTCCTTGGTGATGCCCGACTGGAGCGCCTCGGTCGTGGCCGCCCATCCGTCGCGGAGGCCGCCGAGCGCCTGGCGGAGGGCGGCCGGGTCGTCCTCGGGAATGGCAGTGCCTGCGTCGAGCTGCGCAGCCAGCGCGCCCAACTGGGTGCGTAGGTCGCCCAGTGCTCGGTCCGCCTCCTGCTCCGCATCGATGGCCTCGTCGAGCGAGCGCCTGATCTCCTCGACCCGCTTGCGAGCGCTCTCGGCCTCGGATTCGATCGCTGTGATCTCGGCCTTCTCGGCTGCCACCTGCGCCGCCGGATCGCCTGCCCCGACCCGCTCCTCGATCGCCGCCAGGGCGCCGGTCACCTCATCCTCCCGGGCCGTGGCCTCCACTGCAGCCGCTTCGGCGTCCTTCTCGGCGTCGTCGACCGACGCGACGGCCGCCTGCAATGACGCCCGGGCAGCCTCCAGCGCCGCCGCCGTCTCCCTCGCTCGCCGCTCCAGATCGTCCTTGTCGGCACGCGCCGCGGCGACCTCGCCCTCGATGGCGGACACCGACTCGGTCGACCCGGCGGGCGGAACGGCGTGCACGGGCTGCTCACACACCGGGCAGTCGCTGCCCACCTCGAGCCCGACGCGCAGCGAGGCGGCCATGTCTGCGTGTCGAGCGGCCATCAGCCGTTGCTCGGCCTCGTCCAGCCGCTCGCGAGCGAGCAACGCCGCCTCGTCGGCCGCCTTGGCCTCGCCTTCGGCGGCCGCCACGGCAGCCACGGCGGCCTCATGACCGGTCCGAACGGTCGCCAGTCGCTTGGCGGCGTCGGCGGCTCGGCTGGTCGCCGAGGCGGCCTTCTCGCGATGGGCATCCAGCCTGACGATCAGTTCGGTCGTGTGCGCGAGGTTGGCGACCCGGGCCTCGTACTCCTCCGACTTCACGGCCGCCTCGGCGAGCGCCGCCGCCTCATGCGCCGTCTCCAGCTGGGTGGCCAGATCCTTGCGGCGGCTGCGGGCTCGTTCGGCGAGGTCGATGGCCTCTTCGCTTCGCGCCGCGTCAGGCAGCTTCTCGGCCAGCCGGGTCAGCTCACCGAGGCGCAGGGTGCTCGCCTCGATGCGCTCCTCGGCCTCCGCGAGCGCCTGATCGAGCTGCTCCATCTCCGGCTGCGCTGCTTCGAGGGCCGCCAGCCGCTCCTCCGCCGTGGCGAGGGACTGTCGATGACCGGCCACCCGACCCGCCGCGTGCTCGGTCTGTTCGAGGCGGATCGCCAGCTTCTCGATCTCGTGATCGGATTCTTTGACCCTGGCCTTGGCCAGCTCGCGCATGGCGTCGATGCGTTCGTGCCCGAACACGCCCTTCAGCACCTTGTCGCGCTGGACCGGCTGCGAGTTCAGGAACTCGGCGAACTGGCCCTGGGCGAGCAACACGGAGCGACCGAAGGCATCGAAGTCGAACCCGAGCAGTTCCTCGATCCGAGCGTTGACATCCCCTTCCAGGACGATCTTCTCGACGGCGGTCTCGGGATCGGGCTCGTCCTCCGCGTACCGGTAGAGGGCGTGCTGGCTGGCGCCGTTGCGGCGCAGCTGGCGCACCGCCTCCCAGATCTCCCCGTCGACCTCGAAGCGAAGTGCCACGGCGGCGTGATCGGCGCGCTGGTGGATGAGCGACTTGGTGGACCGGGCGATGCGAGGCGTCCGCCCGTAGAGCGCGAACGCCACGGCATCGAGCAGGGTGCTCTTGCCGGAGCCGATCGGCCCCACGATGCCGATGAGGTGCCGCTCGCGGAAGTCGAACGTGTGGCCGTCGCCGAAGAACGAGCGGAAGTTGCGAAGCCGTACCTCAAGCGGCCGCATCGTCGACCCCCTCGGCGAGCTCCCGGAACGCTGCGATCAGCGACTCGGGTGGTTCGACTCCCTCCGCCTCGAGGTAGTAGTCGCCGTACAGCTCGACGATCGTCCTCGCCTCCCGCGCCGGTCGCTCGGACTCGGCGCGCGGGTACTCGGCTTTGACCTTGACGACGTGATCGAACTCTTCCCGGGCTCGGTCGGCCAGGGTCGGATCGGGACCGGCGGTCTCGACGGTGAGGTCCAGGTATGCCTCGTGCACGCCGTCCATGGCGACGATCTCCGACCACTCCCCTCGCGGCCGCAGCAGCCGGCGTCCCCCTTCGAGCGGCACCGAGGTGACGGTCGCCGGCAGGCCTGGCTCGACGTCGACGATCACCACCCGTTTCTGCTCACCGGCCTCCCCGAAGTCGAGCTCCAGCAGTGACCCGGCATACTCGGCCGGCACCTTGGCGCCAGGCACCCGCTGCGGCGCGTGGATGTGCCCGAGGGCCACGTACTGCGGGCCGGGTGGGATCGCCTCGGGGGTGGCCGCGTAGGCCTCGCCCATGTGCAACTCCCGCTCCCCGCGCGGTGCTCCGTGACCGTGCACCTTGGACCCGCCGACCAGGAAGTGGGCGACCAGGAAGGTGACTGCGGTCGTGCCCGCCAGCTCGGACGCATGGGTCGAATACGCCTCGGCGATGCGGCGCAGTCGGTCGGCGTACTGCTTGTAGTGCTCCTCGGCGGGCTCCCAGACATTGAAGGCCCGACCTTCGCGCAGGAACGGGAAGCAGCTGACGACCGCTGGACCACCCGGCGTCTCGAGCTGCCGAACGCCCCCGTCGGCGGGCGCTTTGATCTCGCCGACCAGGTGGACGTTGCGGTCGGCGACGAACGGAGCCAGCGCCTCGAAGAATCCGGGAGAGTCGTGATTCCCTGCGATGGCCACCACGGGACGGCGACCGCCGTCGGTCAGGCGCACCAGGCCCTGGAGGCCGAGCGTCAGCGACTCGACCGGAGGCAGCGGCCGATCGAACACGTCCCCGCTGTGCAGCACCAGGTCGACCTCGTGGCGATCAGCGATCTCGGCCACCTCGGCGAGCACCTCGCGGTATTCGTCATGCCGGTCGAAACGGCCGATCCGCTTGCCGATGTGCCAGTCGGACGTGTGCAGGACCCGCATCAGAGGCCCTCGAACGGATCGCCTTCGTCGCCGACCTCCTCCCGCCGGGTGGCCCAAGCGGGGAAGGGGAACGTCAGCACCAGCGGGACCGGGATCGCCGGCTGGGAGACGACCATGGTGCCCGGCTTCAGCAGTCGGGCGCGGGCCCTGGTCGAGGGCAGCATCCAGCCGTACTCGGATCGCTCGGCCTCGGCCGCGTCCAGGCGGCCGGCGACGCGCAGGGCCGCGTTCTCCAGCACCTCAGGCGCGACTCGCGAGGCGGTCTGCTGGGCCCCGACGAGCAGCACGCCGAGCGATCGGCCCCGCTGGGCGATGTCGATGAGCATCTCCTTGAGTGGGCTGTGGCCCTCCCGGGGGGCGTACTTGTTCAGCTCGTCGAGCACGATCACCGACAGCGGGAGCCGCTGGCCGGTCTGCTCCTTCTCTTCGAACGTCTCCTGCAACAACGCCCCCACCACGAACCGCTGACCCAGGTCGTGTAGCGACTGGATGCCCACCACCGTGACCTGGGCGGCCGCCCGATCGATGCGCCGGCTCGCTCCCGCCCTGATGAGATGACCCAGGCGGTGGGATGCCGCGTAGAGCCTCCGCATGAAGGCCGAGATGGTGCCGCCCTGGGTGCGGCCCGACCAGGCTCGATCGGGCTCCTCACCGTCGACCGGCTCGAGGAACTCCTCCAGCGCGTCGACCAGGTCGGACAGTCCGAAGATCACTCGTTCACCCGGCGACGGTGTCGCCTGCTCCGTCGCCGGCCACCCGCCTGGCGGCGGCTCGCGCAACACGACGGCACCGGGCTGGCCGGCCACATCGACCGCCCAGCGACGCAACTGGACGCGCACCCGCTCCTCGACGAACGACAGCTGGTTGCGAGCATCGGCGGCGTCGGTGAAGAGGAAGCGCAGGAGGCCCTCGTCGATGAACTCGCGGGGTGTCCAGGCAAAGGCGTCGACGCCCTCCTGGCGCCCGCCGGTGTCGGGCACGACCACGTCACCGGACTGGCGGCGCGGTGGCGCCCAGATGCTCACCGAGGGGAACGGCACCGGATCGACCCCCAGGCGCCGCCAGGTGGCCGACGCCTCGTCATCGAGGAACCGGTTCGGCTTGTCGAGCCACAGCAGGTCTTCTCCCTTGACGTTGAACACCAGCACCCGCAGGTTGGCGGCGCCTTCTCCCACGATCTCGGGGCGGCCCGTCAGCATCCTCAGGAAGAAGAGCGCGAACGACGTCTTGGTGGCGACGCCGGAGATGCCCGAGATCGACATGTGTCCGCCCTTGCGCCCGTCGAAGAAGTCGAGGTCGGCGTAGACGGGCTGTTCGTCACGCCCGATGCCGACCGGCAACGGCCGGCCCATCTCGTCGACGTAGAGCGCCTTGTCGCGTTCCTCACCGGACGCCCGGAAGACCACGCCGCCGGGGTCGGGCGCCACCCACAACTCAGGATCCACCCGGGTGACAGCCACCCTGGCCGACCGCACCTTCTCGGCGGGCAGGATGCCTTCCTCGGCGATCCGAAAGGTGTCGGACTCGAAGCTGGCTCCCTCGTAGATGCCCTCCGACTCGGTGACGACGCCATAGGTGCGCACCTCGCCTGCCTTCGGCACCTCGGTGCGGACCAGCACGAGGTCGTCGAGCTGGAGGTAGTTCTCGTCGTCGAGCACGACCCGGAACTCCTGGGTGGAGGTGTGCTCGGTGCCAAGCACCCGCCCCACCGCCTGTTGCTCAGACACGACTCACACTCCTGCCCCCGGCGCCAGCGGGCTGCCCTCCAGACGCGAACGTTGCTCGCGGACGGCGGCCCGCAACGCACGATAAACGAGCGCCTGGTCCCCGAGGCGTCGCCGGAGTTCGCGCTCGAGCGCCGCGATCGGCACCAGGTTCTGCGGGGCCCTCGGGTCGATGTGACCTTCGGAGGCCACCCGGGGCAGCAAGGCGGCGGTGCAGCTCGCCAGCTCGATCACCTGCTCCAGGCCCAGCGCCGTCGGAGCCTCGCAGCGCACCACGCCCGTCCACGAATGGCCGTCGGGCAGATCGGCCAGGCGCAGATACCAGGAGTAGCGGGCGAACTGCTCGGAGGCGATCAGGAACAGCGGCGTGCGCTGCCCAGCGCGCATGCGGGCGATGACCGCGCCATGCTCGGGCCCGAGATAGGTCACCCGGTGAGTCTTGACGAAGCCGACGATCGGCTGGGCGCGCAATTCGTTGATCGGCCCGTCGGCGACGACGAGCGTCCCGCGAGCGGCGAGCTTGGACGAGAGACGGGCCTCGGCTGCCCGCATCCTCCCGTGGAAGTGCCGGATCAGCTCCGAGGGATCGTCGCCTCCGACGGATTCGGCCATCAGCGGCAGCCCGCCCAACGGGCCGAGCTCGGCGAGGACCCCGCGAGCCATCACGGCCACCCGCTCGACGGTGAGCTCGTCGAAGTGAGAGGCCGGGACCGACCGATCCCACATCGTGGCTCCGACACCGAAGGTGCCGACGATGCCGGGCACCGGTCCCTCGGCCGGGTCGTCGTAGGTCAGCCGAGCGTCGACACGGCGCACGCCGTCCACGAAGGCCACCAGATCCGGCGCTTGCGTTGCGTCTCCGGCGATCGGATCCCACCTCTCGGTCTCGACGGTCGGATCGATCGGCGAGGCGGCGGTTCGCTCCTCTGAGATGTCCAGCGGCGCTCCGTACTCGGGCGCCCAGCCCTCCACGTGAAGGCGGCGCGCCACGGCCGCCTCGTCGGGAGACAGGCGTTCGGGAGCCGGTCGAGTGGCGGGCGTTGATTGGTCGGCCATCGGGGGCCGATCGTACCGCCGGGGTGTGACAGGCCCTGGAGTTGTCTATTCCTCCTCGGCCAGGGTCGCCTTCACGGCGATCAGGGCCCCGGCCACGACGGAGATCACGAGCGGCACGGTCCCGTCGAGGGTGATCCAGGCGACTGCCGAGATCACACCGACCACGATCGCCAAGGTCGCCATGGGGATGTCACGAAGTTGCTGCACATCGCTCCTCGCTGTCGTCCA
>JBPEXB010000391.1:0-16776 GCA_052032125.1 Acidimicrobiia bacterium | reverse complement strand
GCACGGCCGGGAAGGTGACCTCGGCGAGCACACCGCCGATGCGGATCCGGACCCCGGGCCGCATCTGGCTCCACGGGAGGCCGGCCAGCGTGAAGTTCTCCCCCGACGAGCCCGGCGCGATGGGATGGCCCTCGGCCTGGAGACCCTCGATGACCTCCAGTGAGTAGAGGCACAGTGCCTGATCGGGCCCGCCGTGGTGTTTGGTGTCTTCCTGGCGATCGCCGGCGAGGCCGCGCTCCCCGACGTCCACCGACTCGACCGGCTTCTTGGGAACACCGCCGTCGCTGACGTTGATCTGGGCCACGTGCGCCATCGGCGCAGCCTACGAGCGCTCCTGAGACACTCAGCGGGATTTCATCTCCACCTCATCGTTTGCTCACACGGCGCGACGACGATGATCTCGACAACTGAAAAGCCCGCTCACAGGCCCCGGACCTCTGTAGTCACCCTCCTCACCGACTCTCCCACCCGGGGCCTCGGGCTGTCCGGGGGTCAGTGGCGCATCGCCGTGAGCACGCCCAGGAACCCGCCGCCGAAGACCCCCATCAGGATGCCCGCCAGCAGCGACGCGGTGATCGACTCGCCGAGCGGCTTGTCCGTGATCAGCCACACCGCGGTCGTGATGAACACGAGCATGACCGGGAGGCCGATCAAGGCTCCCTTGGCGACCGCCTTCCCGAACTCGAGGTCGATGTTGACCTCGTCGACCGGGTCCGTTTCGTGAGTCTCGTCCGTCATTCGTCCTCCGATGGGCAGGCGCTCAGCGTCGCACGAGCAACGACGGACTTCAACCAGCCGCCCGGGCTGCGTAGAACATCCGGACGTGCAGGCCCGCTTCGGTGAGCGCCAGGCCTCGCCGCCGGACGCCCAGGCGCTCGTCGTAGACCTCGTCGCCGAGCGTCGCACGCAGGCCGTCCTCGAGCTCGGTGGCGGTGCGGAGCCAGCGCCGAGCGACCTCGAGGTACCCGTCGGTGACATCGACGACGTCGAGGACGTCGAAGCCGCATGCGTCGAGCATCTCGACCGTCGGTTGATCCTGCCGCATCTCCCGGTTGGTGCCCTCGGTGGCCCGCTCGTAGTCCTCCGGCGACAGCCCCGGCGGGATCTCGATGGCGTAGAAGGCGGTTCGGCCCGCTCTGCGGAGGATTCGCCTGCTGCTGCTCAACACGGAGCGCTTGTCATCCAGTCAACACAGGAGATCGGTGTGGCTGACGGCGTCCACCGACCCGTCGGCGAAGGGCGGGTCGGTGGCCGACGCCACCGCCACACGAACTCGATCCACCCCTTGCTCGGCAGCCCGCTGGGCCGCGGCGCGCACACCGGACGGCGCCAGATCGGAGATGAGGACCTCGCAGCCCGCCCGAGCGGCCAAGTACAGGCCCGGCCAGCCGGCGCCGCTCCCCAGGTCGGCGAGCCGCGAGTCGGCCCGGAGTTGGAGGGTCTCGGCGAGATCGTCTGCTTGCTGGCGGGTGGTGTAACCGTTGCCACCCCAGTCGATGCCGAGGGCTTCGGTCTCGAGGGCTCTGATTGCCTCGCCCGAGGCCGAGGCGTAGTAGTCGCCGTAGACCTGAGCCGTCTCCTCGGCGTCAGCCATGCTCGACCATCGCCTTGACCCCGTCGACCACTGCTTGCATGTGCCGGCGGTGCTCCTCGTTGCGAGCCTCGAGGATCTCGTGCTCGTGCTCCGGACGGGCTTCGATGATGCGGGTCACCCCACTCGGGCCCGGGCCGAGCAGCCGGTGATATCGCAAGAGCGTGCCGTCATCGGTCGGATCGAGGTGGAACGTCCATGTGGCGCCCGGGTTGTCGCGATCGCTGACGGACCACCCGAACGCCCGCTGTGGCTCGAAAGTGGTGATCCACGAGGTCGTCTCCCACTCCCGGTCGCCCCGCCGGTTCCGACCTCGGAACGACGCTCCGAGCGCCGGTCCTTCGTCGAGCCACTCCGCCCCCTGGAACTCGTCTTGGAAACGAGCGGGCAGGTCGATGTCGGTGATCGCCTCCCACACCTTCTCCGGAGGAGCTGCGATCGACGCCGACACTTCCACCACCAGCCCGTCTTCGAAACGCAACATGACGAAAGCGTATCGGACGGGGGTGGGCCGGCGCCGTTCCCTGGGTCACGAAGGAGAAGCGGCGCCGGCCCGAAGGAGGGTCAGAAGCTGGCAGACCCCAGCACGGCCGGGACGACGATCTCTTCGCCGTCCCGAATCACGGCGAGCTCGACCACGGTGCCGGGAGCGGTGGAGATGATCTCGGCGCGGAGCTCGCCCGAGTTCCTGATGGTCTGGCCGTCGATCGCCACGATGACGTCACCGACGAGCAAGCCGGCGTCATCGGCGGCGGAGCCGGGGGCGATCTCCTGGATGAGGGCACCGGCGGTCCCGTCGCTGACGCTCTGCGAGCTCACACCCAATCGCGCCAGCTGAACCTCTTCGCCGGCCACGAGCTGCTCGGCCACCAGCGAGGCGATGTCGATGCTGATCGCAAACCCGACGCCGTCGTTGGCGCCCGAGCGAGTGAAGATCTGATCGTTGATCCCGATCACTCGCCCGAGCCGATCGACGAGCGGCCCGCCGGAGTTCCCCGGGTTGATCGCAGCGTCGGTCTGGACCATGCCCACCCCGCCCACCGTGCGGATGGCGCTGACGACCCCGGCGGTGACGGTCTGGTCGAGCCCGAAGGGACTGCCCAGCGCCACGGCCAGGCTGCCGATGCTCGGATCGACGCCCAGGGCCAGCTCGGCCACGGGCAGGTCGCGTTCGGTGGAGATGGAGACGACGGCCACGTCGGTCGGCCCGTGGGTGCCAACGATCGTGCCATCGACGGCGGTGCCGTCTGCGAGCCGCACGCGCACTTCGGTGGCTCCCTCGACCACGTGAGCGGCCGTGAGGATCAGGCCGGAAGGGTCATAGATCACGCCGGAGCCGACGCCCGATCCGGTTTCGAGCTGCACCACGGCCGGGCCCACTTGGGCGGCGATGGCGGCCACGGGCTCGATGCCGTCGGGAATGGAGACGAGCGGTGCTTCGGTGGTCGCGGTGGTGGCGGGCACGGTGGTCGGAGTCGGGGGCGGCTCGGTGGTCACCGTGGTGGCCACCACCGGCAGCGACACGACGTCACTGGTCACCGAGTTGCGGCCCAGCACGAAGGCCAGGGCGGCCAGCGCCAGGGCCACGAGCACCCCGGTCACGACCAGCGGAGCCTGGGACCGGGCCGGCGGTGCCGGCGGGGCCGGGGCCGGAATGGAGGTGGTGATCGGAACGCGGACGGGCGGACGCGGGTGCGAGAAGCCGGGGGTGGCGCCTCCCGGCCGTGGGGCGTCGTCGTCTGGAAACTGGTCACGAGGGTCGTAGGTCATGATGACCCCCCTTCTGTCGAGGTCTTCACCCAAGGTACGAAGCCAGAGCGAAAAGTGGCTTAAAGGTCAGACGGCTTTCGAGTCACCGAACCACCTCCGCCACGCGACGATTCCCGCGGTCGCCCCCATCCCCGCTCCACCCGCTCGCCACCTCCACCGAACCGGGCGTCCCTGAGACGGGTCTGTGTACGCTCCCCGCACCCGACCCGGAGGCGTTGTGAGCACCATGACGACGGTCATCTGGCTGGCGATCGCAGTGGGCGTCGCCACGGTCCTGCAAGCCCAGTTCATGGGCGTGATGACCGAGCGCCTCGGCACACTGGAGAGCGTCTTCATCACTTATGGGCTGGGTGGCGGGCTCGCCGCGGTCGCCATGCTGGTCGCCAGGGGCGGGAACCTCGGACAGTGGCGGGTGCTCCCGTGGTACGTCTTCTTCGCCGGCGTGGCGGGCCTGGTGATCGTCACCGGGATCGGCATCTCGGTGAGCCGCATCGGCGTGGTCACGACCATGACCGTCATCATCGCCACCCAGTTCGCGGCCAGCGCCCTCGTCGATCAGAACGGGTGGTTCGAGGCGGTCGTGCGACCCATCACGCTGTCGCGTGGAGTGGGCTTGGGTGTGATGTTGATCGGGACCTGGCTGGTCCTGCGCTGAATCAGTCGTCGAGCCAGTGGGCGGACTGGTCGAGCAGCCACATCGACACGTCGTGCGCCCGGTCGAGCAGATCACACGTCTTCAGGTCGCCGAGGTAGAGCTGCGCCAGCGGCAGGTCCATCTTCCCGACCAGCGACAGGCTGCGCATGGCGGCGTCGGTGACGGCGGCGAACGTGTCGGTGGCGGACACCTCGATCGGGATCGTGGTCCCCGAGACGCCGGCGAGCTCGGTGGCGAGGATCAGCAGATCGGGCGGGCTCGGGAGAGGCGGCAACGCCCACTTGAAGAACATCGGCAACACGTAGCGGCCTTCGGGGTCCGAGACGAGCTCTCCGTGCTCCAGGACCTCGTCGTCGAACGAGAGCAGCACCCTCGGGTCGACCTCGAGCACCATGAGCATCTCGAGCGGCCCCTCGCACGCCTCCTCGGGATGGAGGTCGACCTCCCACGCCTGGCCGAGCGAGTAGGACTCGATGAAGTGGCGCTCGTCGTGCACGTGGAATCCGTGCTCGACCGCATGGCCTTTCATGTCGGTGATGAACGCCGCCAGGTCGACTGCCATGCCGCGAGCCTATCCCACGACCCCGTCAATCCGAACGGCGGGTGCTTTACGCCATATTTCACCCGACCGGCCAGAATCACCTCGATGCGCAGACTGCTGATCCTCCTTGCCGCGCTGGCGGTCGTGACCGCCGCATGCGGAACGGCAAGTGACGTGCCGGCGGTCGATACGAGCGCCCCGACCACGGCGTCCTCCGACACACCGACCACCTCGACCCAGGCCTCCACGAGCTCGACCGCCGCACCGACCCCCTCCACGGACCCCGCCCAGCTGGCGGAGGTGACGATCGACCTGACGACGTGCGACACCGCCGGCGAGTTCGCCATCCTGTGCGAGGCGTACGACCTGCTCACCTCGCAATACGTCGATCCCCTGGACGACCAGGTGCTGGCCGACGGGGCTTCGCAGGGCATCCAGGAGTTCCTCGAGGAGACCGAGGCGCCGGCGGCAACCGGGCCGCGCACCCTGACGTGCCCACTCCCGGCCGACGCCTTCGAGGCGACCTGCGAATCGGCGGCCACGGTGCTGGCGACCTTCGACACGTCGATCACCAGCGTCGCCGAGGCGGCGGTGTTCGGGCTCTTCGAGTACGGCATCGACGATCCGAACAGTCAATACCTGCCTCCCCGGGTGCTGGACAGGCTGTCGGAGGAGCAGACCGGCACCATCTCGGGCATCGGCTCGCTGGTCATCACCGAGGAGGTGGACGAGTTCGGCGAGACCGTCCGCTGCAACGTGATCACCGAGACCTGCAAGATGTCGATCGTGTCGGTCATCGACGATGGCCCCGCCCAGGAGGCGGGCCTGATGAGCGGCGACGTCATGGTGTCGGTGGACGGAGAGTCCATCCTCGGATGGACGTCGGAGGAGATCGTGGCGGCGGTCCGGGGGCCGGAGGGCGAGGCGGTCACCATCGAGATCGATCGCGACGGCGTCATCATCTCGTTCACGATCGTGCGAGCCCCGATCACCGTCCCGGTCACCGAGACGGAACTGCTCGACGACGGGATCGGCTACGTGAAGCTGAGCCAGTTCACCAACAACAGCGGCGGGCTGTTCCGCGACGCCCTCGAGGAGATGATCGATGCCGGCGCCACTCGGCTGATCATCGACCTCCAGAACAACCCGGGTGGGGCGCTCAACGCGGCGATCGCAGTCGCCAGCCAGTTCCTCGACGACGGACTGGTGTTGCGCACGGAGTCCCCCGGCGACGAGACCGTCTATGACGTCACCTCCGGCGGCGTGGCGACCTCCGATGCCCTCCAGATCGTCGTGCTGGTCAACCGGGGCAGCGCCTCTGCCTCCGAGGTGGTGGCCGGGGTCCTCCAGGAGACCGACCGGGCGGTCATCATCGGCGAGCCCACCTTCGGCAAGAACACGGTGCAGCAGCAGTACAACCTCTCCAACGGTGGAGCGGTCAAGGTGACGATCGCCCGGTGGGTGACGCCGGCCGGGACCGACTTCGGTGGCGATGGCATCCAGCCCGACGTGGCGGTCACGATCCCCGACGACGCCGACACCGACTTCCTGATCGAGCAGGCCGTGGCCTATCTCACCACCACCGCCGGGGGCTGAGTCACCCCGAGGTCAATGCCTGACCTCGTAGTACAGATGGGTCGGGTCGTCGCGGAGGTTGATCGTGCGGATGTGGGCGAATCCGGCGTCCGAGGTGATCCGCTCGGCCACCGTGGGGGTGAAGCCCATCGTGCCCAGTGCCGCACCTCCCGCCTCGGAGGTGGCCGACGAGAGGCACCCGGCGATGCTGTAGCCGTACTGCATGGCCAGCACCGGGTTCCTGAGCATGTCTTCGTAGCGGTCGGCGGACCGCATGTCTTTGATGAGCCAGGTCCCGTCGCTCGCCAGGTGATCGTGGATGGCCGCCGCGATGCGATCCGGGAATGGCGCGTCGTGCATGCAGTCGAGCGTCAGGACGAAGTCGAACGGCTCGGCACCTTCGAGATCCTCACCCTTCGCCTCGACGATCGTCACGTTCTCCAGATCGGTGACCCGCCTCCTGGCCAGGCGCGCCGCCGGACCCGACGGCTCGTACCCGACGAATCGGCTGGCGGGGAACCGGCTGGCGAGCGCCATGGTGGACACGGCACCGCCGCATCCGATGTCGGCGACCAGCGCCCCGGCGTCGAGACGCTCGACCACGCCGTCCAGCTCGGGCAGCACCCGCTGCAACAGGTAGGTGGTGAGCCAGGCGGCGTTCTGTCGATCGATCTGGTCGGCCAACTCCTCGCCCATGTCGCCGTAGGTGTGACCGCGTCCACTCCGGAACGACTCGGCGATCCGGTCGATCGACTCGGGCGGCTCACCGCCGGTGAACGCGGCAGCGGCGAATGCCAGGGAGCCCTCGTCGACGAGCACCTCGACGGCCTCCGGCGTGATCTCGTAGCGACCGTCCTCGGTCCGCTCGATCAGCCCGGCCGCTGCCTGCCCGAGCAGCCACTCCTCGATCCAGCGCTCGTCCAACCCCCGCGCACCCGCCAGCTCGGAAGGAGCGAGCGCGTCGCCTGCGTCGGCGAGGGCGCGGTAGAGGCCGAGACGGTCTCCCAGGTGGACCATGAGGCTGACCATCTCGCCCTGTTTGTACTGCCACACACGGAGGGCGAACGCCTTGAGGAGATCGGGGTCGACAGGTCGCATCCGGTCACCCTAGGGGCGGCCACCGGGCCGCGGGTAGGCTCGCCCGCCATGGACCTGGCGAGCGGCTATCGATCCATCCGGGAAAGGCTCACCGACCTGGCGATGGACCTGACCGATGACGAGGTCGCCACGACGGTCCTGCCGACGCCGGCCTGGACGGTGAAGGACACCTACGCCCACCTGGTCGGGGCGATCGTGGACGTGCTGGTAGGGAACCTCGACGGGTACGGGTCAGATGCGTGGACGGCCGCCCAGGTGACCGCCCGGTCCGACGCCTCGCTCGAGTCCCTGTGCCACGAGTGGGCGGCGGCTGCTCCTGACTTCGAACAGCTGCTGGCAGACACGGGCATGGAGCATGCCGGGCTGGTCGCCGGTTCGTGGACCCACGAACAAGACATCCGCGGATCGCTCGGTCTGCGCGGCGTGGGCGACACGATCGGCATGGAGGCGACCCTCGAACAAGTCGACCGAATCGGCCGGAGGATCGACGAACTCGAGTTGCCGGGGCTGCGAGTGATCACCGCCACCCGCACCTGGGTCCTCGGCAGCACCGAGCCGGCCGCCACCCTGACGGTCACCGACTACCTCCTGGCCCGGTTGGTCTACGGCCGCCGCAGTCCGGGACAGGTGCTGGCGCTCGATTGGGACGGTGAGGCCGGCCCCTACCTGGCGGTCATCGGCAACTACGGCCTGGCCGCCCGCGACATCCACGACTGACCGGGCCCTGCTTCGCCCGCCTGCCCCGCTCAGGAGCTGTCTCTTCGATCGACGGCGGCGTGTCTGGCCACGGCGTCGCGGGCGAGCGGGAACGCCACCACGGCCCCGACCAGCAGGGCCCCGGCGGTCACCAGCCAGGCGGTGCGGAAGCCACCCTGCTGCTCGATCCACCCGAACAGCGGCGGACCGATGCCGGCGCCGAAGAACACGCCCGCCTGCGTGATGGCGGTGGCGGCCGCCGGCCGGTCCACGTTGCCCTCCACGACGCTGAAGGTCATCAGGCCGGGCCACCCCCACGCCACGGCGAAGGCGGCGACCGCTGCCGGCACGAACCAACCGCCTGAGGCGAACGCCAGAGCCGCCAGCGTCACCGACCCGCCGGCGATCACGAGGAACAGCGGCGTGATGCCCCCTCGGCCCCATCGGTCGGCCACCATCCCGTATCCGGCCCGGGCGAGGATGGTCGCCAGCCCGGCCACCGACAGCGTCCAGCCGGCTGCGGCCTCACTGAGGCCGGCTTCCACCGCCCCGATCACGGTGAAGGTGCCGAGCGCCCCGGGTGCGATCGTGATCGTGCCGGCCACGACCGCCAGTCGCCGCAGCTCGCCGGCCGTCATCGGCCGCCCGATGGGCCGGATCGGCGCCGGGGACCGATGCGCCGCGGTCGCTCGTCGGGGGATGAGCAGCAACAGGACCATGGCCACCACCGCAGCCACTGCATACGACCAGCGCCACCCCCACTGGAGATTGACCAGCGGGACGGCCAGCCCGGCGAGGAGCGTCGACCCGGGGATGCCGGCATGCTTGATGCCGAAGAAGGTGCCTTGCCTCCCCGGTGCGGCGGCCTGGGCAAGAGCGAGGTTGGCGGACGGGTTGGCGAACCCGTAGGAGACGGCGGCCACCACCAACAACACGGCCACCACGCCCGTCGATCGCCCGAGCAGGCCGATCGCCAGCAGCGAGACGATGGCGCCCGCAGTGCTGAGGCGCATGCCCGCCGGCCAGCCGATGCGCTCGACGATCCGCCCGGCCGGTGCCGACGCCAGGGCAGCAGCGAGGAAGAACGCCGTCGAGAGCAGGCCGAGGCCCACCGACCCGAAGCCGAGCTCGGGACCCGCCTGCGGCGCGCCGGCGGCCAGCAGGAACACGGGCTGGGTGGCCACCGTGACGGTGAGGATCGAGATGCCGAGCAGATGGGCGGACCGCCGGAGGCGCATCGCCGGAGGCTACAAGGGCCCCCGCGACGGCTTGATCACGGTCCGGACCACGTCGGTCCCCTCCTCCATTCGATCCATGGTCCAGTTGATGTGCGCGGCATCGAGCGGGACGCAGGCGCCCACGATCGGATCGAGGTCCAACGCCCCCCGCACGGCCAGGTCGAACAGCTGGGGCAGTTCCTGAGCGAGGTGGTCGGCGCAGCCGATGATCTCGGCCTCGCGCAGCGTCAACTCGTCGAAGGGCGCCAGATCGATCTGGTAGCCGCCCAGGCCCACCACCACCGCCCGGCCGAAGGGCGCCAGCACTTCGATCGCCTGGCGCATCGTGACCGGAAGGCCGATGAGCTCCAACGACACATCCACCCCGCCCTCTCGCCGGATGGCCTCCACCGGATCCTGGCTCCCGGCGTCGATGGGGATGGCCCCGAACGACGCCGCCAGCGCCAGCTTGGCGGCGTTGAGGTCGACCGCGTACACCCGGGCGGCGCCGAACGCCCGAGCGATCTGCACGGCCGACATCCCGAGCCCGCCGGCGCCGAACACCGCCACCGACTCCCCGGGCACCAGCCGTCCCTTGCGGAGCGCGTGCAGCGAGGTGGCCGACGAGCACATCATCACCGCTCCGTGCTCGAACCCGATCTCGTCGGGAAGCGTGAAGGCGTTGCGGGCCGGCGACAGGACGTAGTCGGCATAGCCGCCCGGGCGGCCGTTCCCGAACATGGATCCATCTGAACAGAACTGCTCTGAGCCGCGAGCGCAGTACCGGCACGCTCCGCAGCTCGTCTGATAGTGGATCGCCACCCGTTCACCCACCGCCGGTGCCGACACGGCGCTTCCGGCCTCGACGACCACGCCGGCGATCTCGTGACCGGGCGCCATCGGCATGGTCCTGACCGTGCGCGGGCCTCTGCGATAGTGGACATCGGAATGACAGATGCCGGCCGCCCGCACCTCGACCAGGACGTCGTCCGGGCCGACGTCGGGCACCGGGACGTCCGCATCGGCCAGCGGCTGGCCGGTCGCCACGATCTGCACAGCTCGCATCGACCGGGTCACGTCAGTTCAGCCGCGGATCGTCGGGATAGGTCGCCATCCAGGCCAGGCGTCCACCGGCGCGCCGCAACACCTTCGCCCACAGCTGCTCGGGGGCGTCGGTGAAGGCGTCGTCCGGCTCGGCGGGCACGACGAACCAGCTGCCGGTGGCGAGCTCCGCTTCGAGCTGGCCACTTCCCCAGCCGGAGTAACCGACGAAGACACGCGCCTCGAGGTCCGACTCGATGCCAGGTTCCATCTCCAGGTCGACGGCCTGCATGCCCAGCACCTCTGGCCAGCCCTCGAGGGCGGGCGGGTCGGTGCCGCGGGCCAGTCCGACCCCGCCTCCGTCGCCGACCGGTCCCCCGACGAACACGACCTGGGGTGCGGCGGCTGCCGACCACCAACCCGGCAGATGATCGAGCAGGTCGGCGTCGGTGGGCCGGTTGAGGACGATGCCGACGGCCCCATCCGGCGAGTGCTCGATCAACAACACCACCGACCGGCGGAAGTTGGGGTCCAGGAGCACCGGCGCAGCGACGAGGAGGCGGCCGGCCAGGGACTCGAACGGCTGGTCAGCCACTCAGCAGCTCCCAGGTCTCGGTTTCGCGCTCTTCGTCGAAGGCGCCGAAGCTCTGGACATAGAACCTCTGCATGCCGTGCTCGGCCATCGCTTCGAGTTGCTCACGGACGTCGTCGACGTCGCCGCGAGGTGTGCGGCGGTGGTGGAAGTACTCCTCCAGTTGCTCGACCGTCTGACCGGACTCCTCGGCCACCGCCGCGAAGCGCCGCTCGTAGGTCGAGCGGTCGGGCGCCACGAAGACGGCGCCGGCACTCGAGATCGTGACCTCGTCTGGATGTCGACCCGCCGCCAGCGCCGACTCACGCATGCGGTCGATGCGCTCGGCGAAATCCTCTCCCGGGTAGGCGTTGTACTCGTCGGCGAAGCGGCCCGCCACGGCGGGTGTTCGGCGAGGCCCTCGGCCTCCCACCAGCAGGCGCACGTCGTCTGCCACCGGCTCGATCTCCGTCTCCTCGAGCCGGTAGTGGTGTCCGTCGAATCCCCGTGGCTCCTTCGACAGGGCGGCTGCCACATAGGCGAGCTGTTCCTCGAGCTGGGCATAGCGCGTCGTGAAGTCGGCGAACGGGAGCCCGAAGACCTCGTGCTCCCGCTCGAACCACCCGGTCCCGATGCCCAGGGTCAGCCGGCCCGGTGCGATGTCGTTGATGGTCGCCGCCACTTTGGCCAGGACGGCCGGGTGGCGGAAGGTGACGGGGCTGGCGAGCGACACGAGCGGCAGCCTCGGAGTGGTGGCGGCGAGCGCCGCCAGTTGGGCCAGCGAGTCGTACATGGGAACGCCAGGACGGACGTAGTAGTGGTCGGGCAAGGCGAAGGCCGCCACGTCGCGGTCGGCAGCCCAGCGGACGGCGGCGCGCAGCTGCCGCCACGAGCCACTCGTCTGGAACGCCAGCTGCATGCGGATCACGCTACCGCACCGCATGTCACAGTCGGCCGCCGGTGCCCGGCACCGGTTCCGCTGCCTGACCAGGTCGACGCCGGTAGCCTGCCAGCCCTGATGGCTGGCTCGATCCTCGGCAACACGGTGAAGCGAGTGGAGGACCCGCGTTTCATCCGGGGGGAGGGCCGGTTCGTCGACGACCTCGACGTCGAGGGCGTCGCCCACCTCGTCCTCGTGCGATCTCCGGTGCCGCACGGCGTCATCGAGTCGATCGACATCGAGCTCGCCGAGAGCCACCCCGGTGTCATCGGTGTCTTCACCGCCGACACCCTGCCCCTCCAGCCGATTCGAGGTGGTGGGGGTGCGCCCGTCGAGTTGGCTCGACCGCCGCTCGCCACCGATCGCGTCCGGTTCGTCGGCGACGTCGTGGCGGCGGTCGTCGCCGAGTCCGCCCAGCAGGCCCGCGACGCCGCCGACCTGGTGTGGCCCGAGATCGACCTGCTCCCCGCCACGGCCCGGTCTGGCGGCGCATCCGAAGGTCCCCTGGTGCACGACTCCCTCGACGGCAACGTGGTGGCCACCTTCGCCACCGACCACGGCGCTCCGCCCTTGGACGGGGCCGACGTGGTGGTCACCGCCACCTTCGAGAACCAGCGCCTGGCGGCGATCCCGTTGGAAGGCAGCGGGGCGCTGGCTCGCCCGGACGGCGACGGCGTGGTGATCCACACCGGGTCGCAGCTGGTCCACAGCCATGCGCGGACGCTGGCCAGCGCCCTCGGCCTCGAGGTCGACCAGGTGCACGCCATCACCCCTGACACCGGCGGCGGATTCGGGCCGAAGTTCCAGGTGTACGTCGGCCAGGTCCTGTGCGCCGCCCTCGCTCGGCACCTCGACCGGCCGGTCAAGTGGGTCGAGACTCGCAGCGAGAACTTGCTCGACATGTGCCACGGCCGGGACCAGGTCCAGCGGGTGTCGCTGGCCGCCACCTCGGACGGGATCGTGACGGGAGTCGATCTCGACGTCACCGTGGACGCCGGCGCCTATCCGACGTTCGGCCATCGGATGCCGCACTTCACGATGATCATGGCGACCGGTCCCTATGCGATCCCCAACGTGCGGTTTCGGGGCCGGTCGGTCGCCACCCACACCACGCCCACGCACGCCTATCGGGGGGCGGGGCGGCCCGAGGCCACGGCGATCTTGGAGCGGTCGTTCGACATGCTGGCCGCCCGCCTCGGGATCGACCCGGCCGAGCTGCGCCGTCGCAACTTCCTCGCCCCCGAGTCGTTCCCGCTCGAGACCCCGACCGGGATGAAGTACGACGTGGGCGAGTACGCCAAGGCGCTCGACCGTGCCCTGGACATGGCGGGCTACGAGGACCTGCGTGCCGAGCAGGCGCGGCGCCGGGAGGCGGGCGAGACTCGAGTGCTGGGCATCGGGGTGGCCTCCTACGTCGAGGTGACCGATTTCGGCGCCAAGGAGTGGAGCTCGGTCGAGCTCGAGGCCGACGGCACGTTCGTCGTGCGGGTGGGCACCGGCGGGACGGGCCAGGGCCACGAGACGGCGTTCGCCCAGATCGCCGGAGAGGTGTTCGGCGTCCCGATCGAGCAGGTTCGTGTCGTCCACGGCGACACCGCCCAGATCCCGAGGGGTGGGGGCACCGGGGGCTCACGGTCGCTGCAGGTCGGAGGCTCGGCCGTGTTCGGTGCGTCGGAAGGCCTCGCCGACAAGGCTCGGCGCCTCGTCGCCCACCTTCGCGAGGCGAGCGTCGACGATGTGATCATCACGGATCGGGGCACGATCGGCGTGATCGGCGTGCCGGACACTGAGCTGACCTGGGCCGAGCTCGCCGCGGTGGCCGCCCAGCCGGGGATGGACGTGCCGGAGGACCTGTCGGCGCTGGTGCACGAGGAGGAGTTCGGGCAGGAGAACTCCACCTTCCCGTTCGGTTCCCACGTGTCGGTCGTGGAGGTCGACCTCGAGACCGGCGACACGACCATCGTGCGCCACATCGCCGTCGACGATTGCGGCAAGATCCTGAATCGGCTCCTGGTCGACGGGCAGGTGCACGGCGGCGTTGCGCAGGGCATGGGTCAGGCCCTCATGGAGAAGGTCCAGTACGACGACGATGCGAACCCGCTGACCACCAACCTCACGACCTACCTGATCCCTTCGGCGACGAAGCTCCCGACCCTCGAGGTCGATCACACCGAGACGCCAACCCCCCGCAACCCGCTCGGCGCCAAGGGCATCGGCGAGTCGGGCACCATCGGCTCCACGGCCGCCGTGCACAACGCCGTCATCGATGCGGTGGCCCACCTCGGCGTCGAGCACATCGACATGCCGGTGACCCCGGCGAGGATCTGGGAAGCACTCCACGCGGCTCGCTGAGCGTCGTCGACCCCTGCACTTACCGACATGGCCGGACATAGAATCGACCTGCCGGCCAGGGGCCGACGTCAGGGAGGGCACCGGACACCAGGGCCGGGCGCCAGGGGCGATCAGCAGGGATGGACGATGAGTGGTGAGAAGATGGGGGGCAGAGGAGTCATGCGCGTCTTCGCGCAACGCGAGCGCGACGTGACCCCGATCCTCGACGGAGCGCTGGCCGACGCCATCGGCAGCCGAACGCAGCCTGAGGTGCTCGATGCGGCGCCGGGCCGAACGGATCACCTCCTGCAGCGCCTGACGGCCGAGGTCCCCGACGAACTGATCGGCATGGGGTTCGACGAGGAGTTCCTGCAGGGCCAGTTCTCGACCCCGGCGACCGATCCCGACCTCGATCTCGTGCTGCTGTCGGCGGCCTCGGATCTGGAGGCTCGTCACTGGGTGCACCGTGAGCAGGGCTGGATCATCGCTCCGCCCGACGACTGGGAGTCGGCGTGGCCCGAGCAGCTCCGGACGAGGTTCCAGGAGTCGTTCACCCGGTCCGAGATGCTGTCGGCCGAGGAGTACATGGCCGCCGTCCGGGAAGTCGTGGGCCGCGTACGAGCGTCATCGGGAGCGCACGTGTTGCTCGTCGGCATGTCGACGGTCGGCGGCGAGGACAAGTTGAGCTACCACGACCGGCCGGACGATCACCGCCTGCGGGCGCACCGTCTCAATGCCGCGCAGATCCGGCTGTCGATGGCTCTGGGGGTCTCGGTGGTCGACGTCGACCGGGTCCTCGCCAACCTGGGCGCCGCCGGCGAGGTGGTCGGGCCGCTCGCGTACAGCGATCGGGCCAACCGGGTCATCGCCGAGGAGATCGCCGACATCGTCGCCGACATCGGGTTCTTCGAAGACCGGCCGCTGGTCGCCCAGGTCGGCCAAGAGACCGGGGCCGCCTGATGTACCTGCGGCTCGACCTCCCGTACATCGACCGGCAGTCCGAGCGTGGACGGCTGCGCACGTGGTTCAAGGAGCCCGGCGACCCGATCGCGCCCGGTGAGCCGATCTGCGAGGTGGTCATCGAGGGCATCAAGATGCTCGAGATCCCTCGCAACGCCAAGCTGCTCACCAAGCTGACGAGGACGAAGGTCAAGACCACCTCCCGCGAGACACCCCTGTCGGTGGCATGGCGGGTGATGGCGAGAGAGCCGGGCACACTGGCCGAGACCCGCACGTCGCCCGGCGACGATGTGGAGATCGGCTCGACGCTGGCGGTCGTGTCCGGGGCGGGCGGCGACGGCGCCGTGCCCGACGACCTGTCGTCGCTGTCCGAGTTCCGCGCCTACGTCGAACGTTCGCCCGAAGAAGGAGACGAGGACTGATGGGCCTCCTGCTGCGCCGCATCATGAACGCCTACCGCAAGGTGTTCGGCGAGGGCTCGCGGCTCGAGTCCGTCGCCCGCAAGCTGTACATCAAGGGTGCCCGCAGGAGCATGCAGGGCCGCGAGTCGAAGATCGAGTCGGCGGCTCGCCGCTTCGGCGCCCGCGTCCAACTGGCCGCCCGCAAGGACTACTCGGGCCGGGCGGCGACCGTCTTCCGCAACGGCAAGAGCGACGAGCGAGTCGGCATCTACATGCTCGGGGCCTGCGACCTTCCGGCGGCGTTCGTCGCCAAGCCGTTCATCCGTGAGCACCTCGACGGGATGTGCGCCATCATGCGCGACGGGGAGGTCGCCGACTCGCGCTCCGACTTCCTGCTGCAGCTCCACGACAACCCTCCCCCACCCGACCTGGTGCGGCCGGTCATCCGCCGCCTGAAGCTGCCGACCAACACCTTCGAGTCGAAGCTCTTCAAGCCGGAGTTCCACGTGCCGTACCTCGAGGGGATCGGGGCCTTCCCGAAGAGCGCCGTGATCATGTCGATCAACGGCGACGCCACCAGGACCCTCTACCGGCACCGCGAGCACGGGTTCATCGTCGATCCCGGCGGTTGGTGGCTGAAGCAGCCGATGGAGCAGGTGCTGCGGAACATCGATCGGGTCAACTGGATGAAGGAGACCTTCGAGAAGGTGCCTCGCCTCACCGTCGACGAGTTCCACAAGGCCTTCGGCAAGGTCGTCGAGCTGGTCCAGCAGGAGACGGGCGCCGAGGTGCTCGTGTTCACGACCCAGTCGCTCGAGCCGGGTTCACGCGAGCACAACTTCGGCTTGGTCAAGAACCCCCAGCACCTGCGGCGACGGGAGATGAACATCGCCGTCGCCGAGCTGTCCCGCGAGCTCGACTTCGCCCTGGTGGACGTGGATGCGGTCCTCAAGCGAGAGGGCATCCAGGAGCAGGTCGACTACGGGCACTTCCCGCTGGAGCGGATGGAGCCCATCGCCCGGGAAGTCACCAGAGCGCTCCTCGAGCGGGAGGTCATCTGATGGCGTCGATCGCCGACGAGATCCGGGCGTACCTCGAGAGCGACGTGATCGAGCCGGGCTCGGGCATCACGCTCACCAATCAGACGCCGATCTGGGACGAGGAGCTGCTCGACTCGATGGGCATCATGATGCTCATCGCCCACATCGAGTCGGAATACGACGTCGGGATCGAGCCCGAGGACGTCGATGTCGAGCACTTCCGCTCCGTCGACCGCATCGCGGCGCTGGTGGAGAGCAAGAGATAGCAGCGAGCTTCGCTCGCTGCGTAGCCAGTACTCAGTAGTCGGTACTCAGTACCGCGGCATGGATCTGCTCCTGCACCATGGGC
>JBPEXB010000390.1:0-7236 GCA_052032125.1 Acidimicrobiia bacterium | reverse complement strand
AACAGCTCGTTGGTGAGCGGGAATGGTCGATTGCGTGCGGGGTCGCCGTGTCCCATCGCCACCATGGCCTCTTCCACCTGGCGACGTCCGACGAGATCGATGAGGTGATCGGTGGCCGTGTTGTCGGAGATGGCGATCATGAGCTCGGCGGCGTCCCGGAGCGTGATCTCGGTGCCCGCCGGGTCGAGCTGCAGCACGCCGGACGGGAGGCTCTTGAGGTCGTCGCGGACCACCACCGGGTCGTCCCACGTGAGTCGGCCGTCCTCGATGGCGGTCGCCACCGCCCCCAGCACCCAGAGCTTGAACGCCGACCCGACGGGCAGGCGCTCCTCGGCAGCCGTCGCCGGGCAGCCTCCGGTGACGTTGGCGATCAGGATCGACGAGACCGGCGCCAGGTTGCGCCACTCGCCCTCCAGCTCGGCGAGCGTCCCCGGTGGATTCTCCAGCGCCGCTGGTGACAGGAGCAGGCCGCTCATGCGGCCCTCCGGTGAGTCCTCGAGGACGAGGTCGACGTTGAACTGGCTTCCACTCGCCTCGACGATGAGGGCCCGACCGGAGAGACCGTCGGGCGCCTGATCGAACCGGACGAGCTCCCAGTCTCCGGCGAACTGGTCCAGCACCGGGGTGAAGGCGTCGAAGGGGACCTGGGTCCTGAAGATCTCGTCGAAGTGTGCCGCGTACTCGGCCTCGTCGAGCTCTGCATCCTCCAGGAGACCGAGCACCCAATCGAGGTGGCTCTCCAGGGTGAACGTGCCGGCGGTGACGGTGGTCGTGGTCGACGTCGGCGAGGAGCTGGAGCTCGGCTGGACGGAGGTGGTGGTCGACTCGATCGGCGCCGCGCTGGTCGCCGATGGTTCCGCACCTGTGTCGCCTGAGCAGCCCGCTGCCAGGACGACGATCGTCGCCCCCGCCAGGAGGATTCGCCCGTTCATGGGCTCAGGCTATCTGCGAGTCGTGACTCCTATGACACGGCGATCGGGCCGTCGGTGCCGGTGACGGTCCACTCGCTGCCGACCAGCTCGACGACGAAGGTGGCCCACAGACCGCACACACCGCCGCACCACATGCTGGCGCTGACATGGGCGGTCGTGTCGTCGATCATCTGGATCGGAGCAAGGGTGAAGATGGCGGCCCCGTCGATCGTGGGCCTGAGGTCGTCGGTTCGGAAGTCGTCGGGCGAGCTGATGAACTGCACCCGGCTCTCGGCTTCGAGCACCGAGCGGATGGCCGATCGCTCGTCCTCGGTGAGCGGGTCGCCGGAGTCCTCGGCGTTCATCGGGTCGCCGGCGTCGGGCACCACTCGATCGACGACCAGGACCTCGGTGAACCGGTGACCGGCCTCGAAGGTGTTGGCGTCGGTGGCCATGTGCAGGGCTGTTGCGGCGAGGATGTCTGCGCTGTCGGAGGACTCGGCATCGCCCGACCCGCAGGCTGCCATCACGATCGCCAGGACCGAGAAGAGGATGAGTGAGCGTCGCATGCGAGGTGTGACGCTCCGGCGAGCTCGGGGGGTTCCCGGCGCCCCCGGCGCGGGCTCACAGGAACGGGGCGGCGATCCGATGGCTGTTGCGGGCCGAGAGCTCGGCTCCGTCCAGCGCCGGGTTCCAGGTCGAGAACGAGAACGCCACCACCTGGCCCGTGTCGGCCAGGCCGCGAACCGAGGCGGCCACCTCGTCGGCGGACGGCCCGCCGGGCGCCACGTAGTTGACCGCCGGCATGTCCCCGGGGTCGACGACGTCCACGTCCACGTGTACGTAGAGGGGTCGGTCTGTGGGTACGGCCCCGACGATGTCGCCGTTGGCGACGTGGCGGACGCCCGACCGCTCCAGGAGTACGGCTTCCTCACGATCGAGGTCGCGCCCGTCCACGAGGAAGGCGTCGTGATCGGGCACGGCCCGCATCCCGCACCCCTCGGCGATGGTCATCTCACCCCGACCGGTGGCCATGGCGAGGGGCATCCCGCCGATGAAGTCCGACTCGGTGGTCTCCCACGTGTTGAAATCGCCATGGGCGTCGTAGAACACGACCGCCGGATCGATGCCCCTGCGTTGGAGCCCGGCGATCACCGGCAGGATGATGCAGCAGTCGCCGGCGTAGAGCACCGGGTGCTCATCGGCTTCCACGGCATCGGCGACCAGCGGTGACAGCTCCGCCATCCGGGTCATCTCGGTCGGGGCGGTCAGCTGCGGATCGATGAGCTCGTGCGGCTCGGGCACCTCCAGCCCCTCGAGTCGATTCCCCATGTAGAACGGTACGGAGTAGAGCATCGGCCGACCCTACCCCCAGCGGGTACCCTCGCCCCATGCAGCGAGCCGCACGATTCGACGCCTTCGGCGAGACCGTGTTCAGCGAGATCACGGCGCTCGCCATCGAGCACGGGGCACTGGATCTCGGGCAGGGAGCACCGAGCTTCGACGGCCCCGACTTCATCAAGGAGGCCGCGGCGCGTGCCCTCGCCGACGGCAAGAACCAGTATCCCCGCAGCGCCGGAGTCGTGGAGTTGGTCGAGCGGGTGGCCGATCGGTTCACCCGGCGTTCGGGGCTGGCGGTCGACCCGCTCACCCAGGTCACGATCACCTCGGGATGCTCGGAGGCGCTGGCGGCATCCTCCATCGGCCTCGTCGACCCGGGTGACGAAGTGATCTTGATCGAGCCCTACTACGACTCGTACCCGGCCGTGGTGGCGATGGCCGGAGGAGTTCCTCGCTACGTGACCCTGCGAGCGCCGGACTTCCGGCTCGATCTGGATGAGCTGGCGGCCGCGTTCAACGACCGCACCAAGATGATCCTCGTCAACACACCGCACAACCCGTCCGGCCGAGTGTTCGACGACGAGGAGCTGGAGGGCATCGCCCGGCTGTGCATCGAACACGACGTGGTGGCGGTGTCCGACGAGGTCTACGAGCACATGGTGTTCGACGGCGCCGTGCACCGGTCGCTGGCGACCCTCGACGGCATGTGGGACCGGACCCTGACGTTGTCGTCGCTCGGCAAGACCTACGCCCTCACCGGGTGGAAGATCGGGTGGGCGATCGGGCCCGGGCATCTCACCGACGCGGTGCGCTCGGCGCACCAGTTCATCACCTTCACCACCGCCTCGCCTCTGCAGTGGGGTGCGGTGGCGGCGCTCGACGCCCCCGACCATTACTACGACCAGGTGGCTGCCGACTACGCCGCCCGCCGGCAGGTGCTGGGACGAGGTCTCGAGGATGTGGGCTTCGACGTCTACTGGCCCGAGGGCACCTACTTCATGCTCGCCGATCACACGCCGTTCGGGCAGCCCGACGACGTCGCTTTCGTGAAGTGGCTCATCGCCGAGATCGGGGTGGCGGCGATCCCGCCTTCTGCCTTCTACGCCGACCCGGCCTCAGGTCGGGACCTGGTGCGATTCGCCTTTTGCAAGGACGTCGGCTTCCTGGAGCAGGCCGTCGAGAGGTTGGCCGCGCTGCGTGCATGACCGTCTCGTCAAGGTGTTGTCGGCGGCCCACACTGCCGTGTTCAGGGCGAGCGGAGGTGTCGTCGGGCGCCGCCTGGTCCGCAACGAGATGGCGGTGCTGACGACGAGAGGGAGGACGTCGGGGCGGGCGCACAGTGTCCCGTTGCTGGTGCTTCGCGACCTCGACGACTTCGTCGTCATCGCCTCGTACGGCGGCCGCTCGGACCACCCTGATTGGTATCGGAACCTCGAGGAGCAACCCGAGGCCGTCCTGCAGGTCGGGGCGCGGCGCCATCACGTGACGGCCGAGACGATGACCGGCCACGAGCGCGCCGCCTGGTGGCCGAGGATCGTCGAGGCCTACGACGGGTATGCGGAATACGCCACCAGGACCACCCGCGAGATCCCGGTCGTCCGGCTCCGCCGACATCCTCGAGGGTGACCGTGGATGTCCTGGGCGTGTCACGCCTACTGGTCATGGTGACTGTCGGGGTGCTCGCTGCGGCGAGCTGCGGCGGCGAGCCGGCGTTGGAGGGAGTCGACCTCCCGCCCGCCGAGGTGCCCGATGCCGTCTCGGAGAACCTCTGGAGCCTGCCCTTCGTGGCGGAGCTGCCTTCCGGGTATTGGGAGGAGGGCGCCCATCGGTACCGGTTCGTGATCGACTGTCCGCCCGTCGGCCAGAGCGTGGCGTCGAACCCGGTCGAGTTCCGGGTCACCCAGCTCACTCCGACGCTCCAGGGCCCGGTGTTCCTGCGGTTGAGCGGCCTCAGCGACGGCATCATCATGCCGCCGAACGTCGGGGCCATCCATCCCACGCAGGAGACCGTGGCGGCAGTGACGTTCCTCGGTCTCACCCAGCAGGCCGTGGACGAGGCCACGGCGACCTGCACCGGCCTGCTCGAGTTCGACGGCGACCGCTCGGAGGTGCTGAGACCCGGGGAGCCGTTCCGGCCATGAGACGGCGCGTCCTCGTGCTGGCCCTCGTCGCAGTCGCCTGTGGCGGAGGAGACGCAACGACGACCACGACGTTCCCTGCGTCCACGGTGGCGCAGTCGACCGCGGTGTCGACGACCGTGGCGGCGCCCGAGTCGAGCACGACGTCGACCGTCGCCGAGGAGCCGGCCACCTGGCGGCGACTGGCAGACATGGGTGTGGCGAGAGGCGAGTTGCAGGCGGTGGCGCTCGATGGCCTGATCTACACGGCGGGCGGCCTGAGCGGCTCGCTCACCGGGCGGGTCGTCGCCCACGATGCCTTCGAGGTCTACGACCCGTTGGCGGACGAGTGGTCGCCACTGGCGCCGATGCCCGAGCCCAGGCACCACGCCATCACGGCCGGCCATCACGCCCACGTGTTCGTGTTCGGGGGCTATCCGGCGGGCCGGTGGGAGGCCACGACCACCGCCTGGCGGTACAACCCGGCCTCCGATCGGTGGACCGAGCTCGCCGACATGCCCGTTCCCATGGCGGCGGGGGTGGCGGTCGCCATCGAGGACACGGTGTATGTGGTGCCAGGGGCCGGGGCCCCGCGGACCCTGTGGGCGTACGACGCAGGAGAGGATTCGTGGCAGGAGCTCGCGCCGCCTTCGGAGGTCCGTGATCACCTGTCGGCGGCAGTGCTGGATGGCCGGGTCTATGTGTCGGGTGGCCGGTCGAGTCGTGGGGAGACGGCCAGCGTCGAGGCGTACGACCCGGCGACCGATGCCTGGTCAGCGGCGCCGCCGATGGTCGATCGCCGATCCGGCCATGCGATGGTCGCCGTGGGCGGTCGGCTCTACGCCGCGGGTGGCGAGTTGCTCTCGACGTCGACCACCCTCCGTTCCGTCGAGATGCTCGACCCGGCCTCCGGGCAGTGGGTACGGCTGGGCGACCTCGATCAGTCGGTGCATGGGACGAGCGCCGTCGAGATCGGCGGGACGATCTACCTGGTCGGAGGAGCGGCGACGGCCGGGCGCGCCGACGCCACCGGGCGGATGATGGCGCTCACCCCCTGAGGGTCATCGATCCGCCAGCGTGTGCTGGAGCATCCAGTCGTACAGCTCGGGATCCCGGTAGGCGCGTTCGTACGTCTCGAAGTGCCCCGTGTCGGGGTACATCTCGAAGAACACATCGGCGGCGCAGACGGATTCGTACGTGGCGACGATCGCCTGATTGGGCGGCGGGTCGGAGATGAGGTCCTTGGCGCCGTGGATGGCCCGGATAGGGAGGTCGGCCATGGCACAGACGTCGCCGGGCGGCAGCACGGGCTGGCGCCAGCCGGAGCCCGACAACGAGACCATCGCCGCGAACCGATCGGGGTGCTCCATGCCGAGGAACCACGAGCCGTAGCCGCCCATCGACAAGCCTGTGAGATACACCCGGTCCCGGTCGACCAGATAGGTGTCGGTGACGTCTTCGACCAGGGCATCGAGCACGTCGGGCGTGTTCCCGGTCCACCAGGCACTACCGCCGGCTGCCTGCGGCGACAGCACGATGAACTCGAAGTTGTCTGGCTGGTCTCCCTCGTGGAGCACCGCCGGCAGGCCGAACGACTGGACCCAGGGGGCGTCGTACTCGGCATCACCGGAGCCGTGGAGGAACACGATCAGCGGCCATCTGCGGTCGCGGTCCTCCCCGTAGCCTTCTGGGAGCCAGATCAGATAGCGCATGGTGTCGGCGACGAGCTGGGGCCCGGCGAGATCATCCGGCACCTCGAACCGGCCCTGCAGCTGGATCTCGGTCGGGACGTCGACCTCGGCGGCTCCGCCGCACGACGCTGCTGCGACGGCCAGAAGCACGAAGAGCAAGGACGACCGGCGCACGACCCCATTATGTGGATCGGTCCTGGGTCGTGTCGGACGCGGCGAGATTCAACATCGGTCGCTCGCGTGTCGATACCTGACCTTGGAGGAACCGACTTGCTGCACCGCCCGCTCGAACAACCACGCCGCCCGTCGCCCGCCTGGGGCCTCATGATGAGCGGCGCCTTGCTGGTGGCGGTCACGCTGGCGGTGGTGGCGGTGCTCGCCCAGCGGGCGGCCGACCGACCGATCGGCGAAGGCCAGCTGTTCCTCGCCGATGCCCGGTTCGCCGCGGACAAGGTCACGGGAGACCTGACCACGGGGATGGGTGCCTCCGATGCGATCCGACACGTCCGCAACGACCTGACGCTCGAGGCCGTGTCGGTGGTCAATGCCGACGGGGTCATCTCCTCGTCGACGTCCGACACGCTCGTCGGTGTGCCGGTCGAGAACGGTTTGCTGCGGTTCGGACACGGCGATCGACGCTTCGTGGCCGTGGCGGCTCCGGTGCCGGCCCCGATCGAGGTCGACGGCGTCGTCGAGTGGGAAGCCGGCGAGATCCTGTATCAGGCACTCCACCCGCTCGACGGTGGTGGGTCGTTGCTGATGTCGTACGACATCTCCGAGCTGCTGATCCGGCGAGCCAACGCCCGTGGCGTGCAGTCGTGGACGCTCCAGCTCCTGGGTGTGGCGCTCTTCGCCGCCGCCGTCGGTGTCGCTCTGGGCGTCGGCCGGGCTCGGGCCGCCCGTCGATATGAGCAGATGGAGCTCGAGGCGCAATACCTGCGGATGCGCTCGGCCGACCTGGAGGCGCACAACGCGGCCTTGGACGAAGCGCTCGATCTCGCCGAGGAGACCAACCGGGTCCGGGCCGAATTCGTGCTGATGATCAATCACGAGCTGCGGACGCCGCTCACCGGCGTCGTGACCGGAGCCGAGTTGCTCGCCTCGGGCGTCGACATGGCCGATGGCGATCGGGAGCGGCTGCTGGAGGACATGGTCACCGACGGCAGGCGCCTCCAG
>JBPEXB010000039.1:0-2712 GCA_052032125.1 Acidimicrobiia bacterium | reverse complement strand
TGCGTACTGAGTACTGGGTACTGGGTACCGCGACGTCATCGCAACCGATCAAGCCGACTGCGGAGTAGCTCGGCGCGCGGCACCTACTCCGCAGGCACGAACATCGACGCGGCTTCCCGTCGCGGTACCCGGTACTCAGTACCGAAGGCCGGCGAAGCCGGCGACTCCTTACCCTGGCCGGCCGCCCGGTTCAGAACGGCACGCCGACGGCTTCACACAAGAACCCCATGTAGGGCTTGGAGCGCTTGACGTTGTCGAGGAACAGGTCGAGGAACTCGCTGGACGTGATCTGGGCCTGGGTCAGCTTCACCGAGGCGATGAAGTCCTTCCGCTTGAGGTCCTCGATCAGCGGGTGATCCTCGTCATAGCCCTTCGGGGGGCGGGTGAGCGAGTCGCCGGTCACCGTGAAGACGTCGGTGAAGCGCTTGTTCCGTGACGCCTTCTTCCACTCGGCCGGATGCTGGTCGATGTGCTCCCGGATGCGGTAGGCCACCTTGGTCTCGGGACGCCACAGACCGATGCCCATGTAGTTCTCGCCGGGTTGGATGTGGACGTAGAAGCCGGGCGCGTGCACGTCCTTGCCGGCGGCGTGGCGGAACTGCATGCCCGTGTTCGGCTTGTACGGCGTCTTGTCCTTGCTGAACCGGGTGTCCCGCTGGATGCGGAAGAGTGAACCTCCCACCGTGCGCGAGTCGGCCACGAAGTGAGGGGCGATCTTCGGGAGGCGATCGCCGACCTCGTTGATGAAGTCGAGCGCCGGGTCGCGGATCACCTCCTCGTAGATGTGCTGGTTGGCCTTGAACCACTCGCGGTCGTTGTTGGCGGCGAGGTCTCGCAGGAAGGCGTACATCTTCGGAGTGAAGTACCGGGTGCTCATGAGGCGAATGTACACCGGGTCACCGACACGTCCGATACCCCTCTCCCGAAGCACATCGGGCCGAATACACTCGTCGAGGGGAGGTGCCACGGATGACCGATCTCACGCAGCGGGCTCGCAATGCCCGCAACGCCCAGCGCCGCTTGGCGGCGGCCGGCGCCGACGCTCGCACCGAGGTGCTCCGGCAGCTCGAACGGCTGCTGCGCGAACGTGAGGCCGAGCTGATCGCCGCCAACAAGCTCGACCTCGAGGCAGCCGAGGGCACCGATCTGCCCGAGCCCATCCTCAAGCGCCTCGCGC
Source organism: Acidimicrobiia bacterium (assembly GCA_052032125.1). Lineage (GTDB taxonomy): Bacteria > Actinomycetota > Acidimicrobiia > Spongiisociales > Spongiisociaceae > JBPEXB01. Next base: position 1,535 of record JBPEXB010000039.1, on the reverse strand, counting down.
TCACCCCGGCCAAGCTCGAGACCCTGCGCGAGGGCGTGCGGTTCCTGATCGACGACGACGATCCGATCGGACGTCCCCTCGTCCGGCGCGAGCTCGACGACGGCCTCGTCCTCGAACAGGTTCGGGCCCCGCTCGGCGTGCTCCTCATCATCTTCGAGAGCCGCCCCGACGCCGTCATCCAGATCGGCTCGCTGGCCCTCCGCACGGGCAATGCGGTGATGATGAAAGGCGGCTCGGAGGCGCTGCACTCCAACCGGGCCCTGACGGACGTGCTTCGGGAGGCCGTGACCGCGGCCGGCGAGGACCCCGACGTCGTTCAGAACGTCGAGGGCCGCGAGGCGGTCGCTCACCTGCTGGAGCTCGACCACGACATCGACCTCGTCATCCCGCGTGGCTCGGCCGAGCTCGTGCGCTCCATCCAGCAGACCTCCCGCATCCCCGTGCTCGGCCATGCCGATGGCATCTGCCACGTCTACGTGGACCGCGCCGCAGATCCGGCCATGGCGGCCCGCATCGTCGTCGATGCCAAGACGGACTACGCAGCGGTGTGCAACGCCGCCGAGACGCTGCTGCTGCACGAAGGGTTCGAGGGGTCGAAGGACATCGTTCAGGCGCTGATCGACGCCGGTGTCGAGGTGCGAGGCGACGAGGCCGTCCAGGGGATGGCCGACGGCGTCATTGCCGCGTCCGACGAGGATTTCGGTTTCGAGTTCGGGAACTTCACGATCGCCGCCCGGGTGGTGGACGGGCTCGAGTCGGCCATCGAGCACATCCACGAGTTCGGCTCGGCCCACACGGAAGCGATCGTCACCGACGATCCCGAGGTCGCCGCCGGCTTCCTCAACTCGGTGGACGCCGCTTCCGTGTTCTGGAACGCCAGCACCCGGTTCGCCGACGGGTTCCGGTATGGCCTGGGCGCCGAGGTCGGCATCGCCACCGGCCGCATCCATGCCCGCGGCCCGGTCGGGGCCGAGGGTCTGCTGACCACCCGGTGGTTGCTGACCGGCGACGGTCACGTGGCCGGGGATTACGGACCGGGCAAGAAGGCGTTCACGCATCGGGAGCTGCCGCTCTGAGTACTCGTTACTGAGTACTTGGTACTGAGTACCCGGTACCGAACTACCGGTCACCCGCCGACGGCCTCACGCATGAGCGCCGCCCATGCTGACGGATCGCTCACCAGCACCCACTCCTTGAAGACCTTGCCGGCGGGGGCGAACGGCTGACCGACCCCTTCGTCGACCAGTTCGTCGACACGGGCCTCCGTGAGCTTGACGATGAGGCTGTCCTCCCGAGTCGAGTGCATGGCGGCGAACCCGCCGTTCACCCTGAGGCACCGATGACCCATCATCGTCCCCTCCTCCACACCCGGCCGCGCCAGAAGCTCCTCGGCCACATCCCAGAACACCGCTTCGCTCATCTCTTCACCTCACTCGAGTCGACGGACAGCCTCGCTCAGATCGACGCGGGACCCGGGATCCGGAGCCCGGGACCCGGAACCCGGATGCTCGCCCCCGGAGCGCTCGACCACGTCG
>JBPEXB010000389.1:0-14665 GCA_052032125.1 Acidimicrobiia bacterium | reverse complement strand
CGGCTTCCGAGGTGCTTGGGAGCTGGCGCGGCTTTGGTCGGTTCAGTGGCTCCGGCTTCCGCTCCGGCTTCCTACCTGCATCTCGGCATCGTGCGGGGAGGGCCGACTGCCTGCGGGGTGTGGGCGGGTCGCTTGGGTTGCTGCTTCCCATCGAATCTCGGCCGTGCGGGAGCGGCGCGAGGGGCTTCCGTGCAGGATCCTTTGGTGGTTCGATGAAACTGTGCGTGACTTTCGACGCTACGACGCGTGGCTGCATTCCATGGAGCTGGCAGAGATCGTGTACGCGATCACGGCGCAGTACCCACGAGCCGAGCAGTTCGGGCTCGTCTCCCAGACTCGTCGCGCCGCGGTATCTGTGTCGTCGAATATCGCAGAAGGCGCTGGGAGATCGACCTCCGCCGACTTCGCCCGGCACGTCACCTACGCGATGGCCTCCCTGAATGAGGTCGAGAGCCAGTTGCTCCTGGCCGAGCGCCTCGGCTACGCGTCGGCGTCCGACGTCGCTGGGGCTCTCCCGACGCTCAGAAGAGCACGTCGGCTTTGTACCGCACTCCGGAACACCCTTCAGCCGGTCGCAGCCCCGATCGCTGAGGCAGACGGTGGGTAGCTGCTCTGGGCGAACCCCCTCCGATTGCGTTGGCGAGTGGCGGCCAGGTAGCTGGTGCGGGTGCTGGCGCGCCGGCCCGGAGGGCCGGCCCATCTGGCGGTGGGGATCGACCTCGGCTAACCTGGCGGTCGCCCCACGTGCTGGGGCGCTTTTTCCGCGGTCTGCGTGTGGCTCTGCCTGCGCCGGCTGCATTCACCGAGATGGTCCTGGAACGGTTCCTGACATGAAGATGCAGAAGACGTACACGCCGACGCCGGCGGAGATCGAGCGAGACTGGTTCGTCGTCGACGCCAGCGGCGTGCCCCTGGGACGCTTGGCCTCCCGCGTGGCCCAGATCCTGCGTGGCAAGCACAAGCCGACCTACGCCCCGCACCTCGACGGCGGCGACTACGTCGTCGTGATCAACGCCGACAAGGTGTCGGTCACCTCCGGCAAGACCCAGTCGAAGATCTACTACCGGCACTCGGGGTACCCGGGCGGGCTGAAGGAAGAGTCCTTCGAGCGCCTGATGGCCCGGCGACCCGAAGCCATCATCGAGCGGGCCGTCAAGGGCATGCTTCCCAAGAACCGGCTCGGCCGCCAGATGGGCCGCAAGCTGAAGGTCTATGCGGGCACGGACCATCCCCACGGTCCCCAGAACCCCCAGCCGCTCGACCTCGACATCCGAAAGGTGGATTCCTGATGGCCAAGCCTCTCGCTCAGTCGACCGGCCGGCGCAAGGAGTCGGTCGCCAGAGTGCGCCTCTACGACGGCACCGGCCGCCTGGTGCTCAACGGCAAACCGCTCGAGCAGTACTTCCCGACCATGGCCCAGCGCATGCGAGTGCTCGAGCCGCTGCGAGTCGCCGGCGCCGAGGGCCGGTTCGACGTCATCGCCCAGCTCGAGGGCGGCGGCACCACGGGACAGGCCGATGCCCTTCGCCTCGGCATCGCCCGCGGCCTCATCGAGATCGATCCCGACATGCGGACCGACCTCAAGAGGGCGGGTTTGCTGACCCGCGATGCTCGGGTCGTCGAGCGCAAGAAGTACGGGCTTCGCAAGGCCCGCCGCGCACCGCAGTACACCAAGCGCTGACGCCAGAGTTCCTCAACCTCCTGCTCCCCGGCTCCGAAGGTTCGGAGGGGATGCGGACGTCACCGACCGGGAGGACCCGATGCTGAAGGACGGGGTTCGGCTGTTCGGCACCGACGGTGTGCGCGGTGTCGCCAACCTGGAGCTCGACGCCGATTTCGCCCTGAACCTGGCGCGCGCCGCCGGTGAACTGATCGGCGACGGCCCCGTCGTCATCGGCCGTGACACCCGTCGATCCGGCGAGATGCTCAACGCGGCGCTGCAAGCAGGCTTCCACTCGGTCGGCGTGGACACGATCGACGTGGGCGTGATCCCGGTCGGGGGCGTCTCGGCGCTGATCCCGGCCATGGGAGCGCAGCTGGGCGTCATGGTGTCGGCGTCGCACAACCCGGCGCCCGACAACGGCATCAAGTTCTTCGATCGGGTCGGCGACAAGCTGACCGATGCCCGCGAGGACGAGATCGAGCAGCGCTTCCGCCGCGGGGCTCCCTGGAAGAGCTCGTATGCCGAGCGCATCGGCACCCGGTTCGAGGTCGACAACGCTCGCGCCCGCTACCTCAAGACGATCCGCGATCAGGCCCGCTATTCGTTCGGTGGGCTGCGGCTGGCGCTGGACTGTGCGAACGGCGCCGCTTATCGGGCCGCCCCCGAGTTGTTCTCGATGCTGAAGGCCGATGTCGAGGTGCACTTCGCGGAGCCGACCGGCATGAACATCAACGAGGGGTGCGGAGCCACCGTCCCCCGGGCGCTGGCCGAGCGGGCAGACGGACGCATCGGTCTCTGCTTCGACGGGGACGCCGACCGGCTCTTCGTGGTCGACGAGGACGGCGAGGTCGCCAACGGCGACGTGATCATGGCGATCATCGCCCGCCATCTCAAGGAGCGAGACGAGCTCAAGAACAACCTCGTCGTCACGACGGTCATGTCCAATCTCGGCTTCCGGCGATCGATGGAGCAGGCCGGCATCGACCTGATCGAGACCAAGGTCGGCGATCGCTACGTGCTGGAAGCGATGATCGAGCAGCGGGCGGCGCTCGGAGGTGAGCAGTCCGGGCATGTCATCCAGCTCGATCGAGGCCGTACCGGGGACGGGCTGCAGACGGCGGTCCGCCTGCTCGAGGTGGTCGCCGCCACGGGCCGGGAGGTGCGCGACCTCCGGGCCGAGGCGATGGTCGAGTTCCCTCAGGTGCTGAAGAACGTGCGCGTGCAGTCGAAGGACGGCCTGGCCGAGGCCGACGCACTCTGGGACGCCGTGCGTTCGGCCGAGGACGACCTCGGCGATGACGGGCGGGTGCTCGTGCGGGCCTCGGGCACCGAGCCGCTGATCCGCGTGATGGTCGAGGCGGCCACCGCCGAGCGGGCCGACGACGTGGCGGGCCGGCTGGTCGACGTCGTCACCGAGGAGCTCGGTTCGGCCTGACGCCGCCGACCGGCGTCGAGCTCGATCGCGACTGTCCTACCGCATCGAGGTCGATAGACTGGCGCCACAAGTTGATCGGAAGCCTGCTTCAAGCGCCTGACCCCGGTCCCGCCGGGGTGACGAGGTAGAGGGAGTATCGAACTTCTCGGCGGATGCCCTCTCGGCGATCCACGGTCGTGACGGTTCGGGGCAAAGCTCGGGGGCAACCTCGGGGACAGAGCCCGGATCGATGTGGAAGCCCGCACTGCTGCGGCTGATTCTCTTCGCGCTCCCGATCGTGAGCACATCGAATCGTCAGGGAGTACACCTATGTGTGGAATCGTCGGATACGTCGGGCCTCGCGCCGCCCAGGACGTGTTGGTGGAGGGATTGCGGCGCCTGGAGTACCGCGGGTACGACTCGTCGGGCGTCGCCATCGCCCACAACGGGACCGTCCAGATCTCGAAGGCCGAGGGCAAGCTCGACCGGCTCGCCTCGATCCTCGACTATCAGCCCCTCGACGGCAACGTCGGCATCGGCCACACCCGCTGGGCCACCCACGGAGTGCCGTCCGATCGCAACGCCCATCCCCACAGCGACATGTCGGGCGAGTTCGTGGTCGTGCACAACGGGATCATCGAGAACTTCCTGCCGTTGCGGGAAGAGCTGGCGGCCGCCGGCGCCGAGTTCAGCTCGGAGACCGACACCGAGGTCCTGGCCCACCTCATCGCCGAGGAGTACGACGGCGACCTGAAGGACGCCGTGCGGCGGGCGATGAAGCGGGCGGAGGGCGCCTACGCCCTGGTGGCGATGACGGCTCGTGAACCAGGCAGGATCGTCGCCGCGCGGATGATCAGCCCATTGGTCATCGGCATCGGAGAGGGTGAGACCTTCCTCGCCTCGGACATTCCCGCCATCCTCAACTACACCTCGCAGATGATCATCGTCGAGGACGGCGAGATGGTGGACGTGACGGCCGACGGCGCCGTGGTCGAGACGCTCGACGGGGCGGTCGTCGATCGGGCGCCCTTCACCGTCGATTGGGATCCGGGGAAAGCTGAGAAGGCCGGATACGCCCACTTCATGCTCAAGGAGATCCACGAGCAGCCGGAGGTCATCGAGGCCACGATCGCGGGACGGCTTGGTGCCGGCACGGTCGAGCTCGAGGACGTCGGGTGGGACGAGGAGTTCGCTCGCAACCTCAACAAGATCTGGATCACCGCGTGCGGCACCGCCTACAACGCCGGCCTGGTCGGGCGGGAGCTGTTCGAACGCATCCTGCGGGTGCCGGTCGAGATCGCCTACGCCCACGAGCTGCGGTATCGCGACCCGCTGATCCAGGGCACGACGCTCACGTTGGCGATCAGTCAGTCGGGAGAGACCGCCGACACTCTGGCGGCGGCTCGGCTTGCCCAGGGGCATGGCTCGCGGATGCTGGCGCTCACCAACGTGGTCGGCAGCACGCTCGCCCGTTACGCCGACGACGTGCTCTACACGCGGGCGGGGCCGGAGATCGCCGTGGCCTCGACGAAGGCCTACGTGGCCATGCTGATCGGCGAGTGCCTGCTGGCGTTGAAGCTGGCCGAGCAACGCGGTCTGCTCGAGGGAGACCGGGGCGCGGCGCTGGCCGACGGGCTGCGGGCTCTTCCCGGCAAGGTCGAGTGGATCCTCGAGCAGTCGGCCGCCATCGGCGAGATCGCCTCGCACATCGCGGGTATCGACGACATCTACTTCATCGGCCGAGGGCTCGACTACGCCGTCGCCATGGAGGGCTCGCTGAAGCTGAAGGAGATCTCCTATCTGCACTCCGAGGCCATGCCGGCCGGCGAGCTGAAGCACGGCACGCTGGCCCTGGTGACCGACGGAACCCCGGTGATCGTGGTGCTCACCCAGGAGCACATCTACGACAAGACGATCTCGGGCCTCCAGGAGGTCAAGGCCCGCGGCGCCCACGTGATCGCCGTCGCCTACGACGATGACGAGGAAGTGGCCAAGTATGCCGACGAGGTACTGCGTATCCCGCGCACCATCGACGAGCTGTCACCGGTCCTGTCGATCGTCCCGCTCCAGCTGCTCTCGTACTACGTGGCCCTGGAACTCGGCCACGACATCGACCAGCCGAGGAACCTGGCGAAGTCGGTCACGGTCGAGTAGCTCCGCTACCCGACCGTGACCTCCAGTACCGAGTACCGAGTACCGAGTACTGAGTACTGAACACTGAAGGCGCCTAACGGCGCCTCTAATGCTCTCCCATCGCTATCGCGAAGACCATGGCGTCGGTGTCGGTGTGGGTGATCGTCACCTCGATGTGGGTGACGCCCAGCATGTCGGCGCGGGCCTGGGCGGTGCGGAACAGCCTCACCGTGGGCTTGCCGCCGCCGGTGATCTCGATGTCCTTCCAGCGGATGCGCCGGTAGCCGGTCCCCATCGACTTCATCACGGCTTCCTTGCCGGCGAAACGGGCGGCGAAGCGGCGGCCGGGCTTGGCGAATCGTTCGGCGTACTCACGCTCGTGGTCGGTGAAGCATCGCTCGGCGAACCGGGGGTAGCGCTCCAGCAGCGACTCGACGCGTTCGATGTCTGCCAGGTCGATGCCGAGCCCGATGATCTGCATCACCGCAGCGTACCCACCCCGGACGGACGGCCCGTTCATCGAGGGTGACCAGGATTCGGGCGAGCCGGACCTACGCTGGGCGGGATGATGTCGCGCTACCCGTGGTTGCGGCCGACCTTCGCTGAGGCCTTCGACGGCTTCGTTCGGCATCGGCTTCCTCGGATGGCGGCGGCGCTCGCCTATTACACGTTGATCTCGCTGGCGCCGTCACTGCTGATCGCCCTGGTCATCGCCCGGGCGGTGGTGCGGAACGACAGCGCCGAGACGCAGCTGTTCGAGAACCTCGCCACGGCGGTGGGGGACGGGATGGCTTCGACGATCGAGTCGCTCGTGACCGCCCAGGGCGGTCTCACCGGTGGGCGGGGAGTGGCGGCCACCGTGGTCGGCGCGCTGATCCTCTTCATCGGTGCGTCCGGTGTGTTCCAGGCGCTCCAGTCGGCCCTCAACACGGTGTGGGACATCCCGATCGAAGAGGTGCGCGGGCTGCTGCGGACACTGCGGCGGCGACTGATCGGGGTGGCGGCCGTGTTCGCCATGGGGCTGTTGCTGGGCGTGTTCGTGATCGGGGGCACGCTCATCGGGCTCCTGGCGGGCGAGATCGTCGACCGGTTCGGCGGATTCGGGCTCCTGGTGCAAGCGGCCAACCCGTTGGTCGCCTTCCTGGGTGTCAGTGTCGTGACGGCGTTGATCTTCCAGCTCATGCCGGCCCGGCGGGTGCCGTGGCGAGCCGCCTGGGCGGGCGGGGTACTGACCAACCTGATGCTCATCCTGGGCTCGACCGTCATCGGCCTGCTGTTCACCTACGCCAATCCCGGCGAGTCCTTCGGCCAGTTCGCAGCGATCATCGTGCTGCTCGTGTACCTGTACTACGTCGCCCAGATCTTCTTGTTCGGCGCCGAGCTCACGGCCGCCTACGTGAAGGTGCGGATGGACGGCTCAGTCGTCGGACCAGGCGATGACGTCGCCGGAGGGTGAGGGGTCGCCGTCGGAGGGCTCCAGAGTGATCAGCATCTTCGGGAACTCACTGCGGCGCACGCCGAGCCACATCTCGATCGTGTCCGACTCGAGGAAGCTCCCCGACGACACGGCGCCTCCGGTGTCGAGATCGACCCACCAGACCTCGTAGAACGTCCCGTCGGTGGCGGGGTCGAGGTTGTCGATCTTCAGGACCACCCGGGTGCCGGTGTCCTCGTTGAAGCCTGAAACGTCGCCGACGATCGCCGACTCGGGCGGAGCCGCCAGCGCCACGGTCCAGTCGGGGTCGGGCGAGCCTGTGACCACCAACAGCGCCACGACCACGACCACGGCCGCCGCGATGCCGCCGAGGAGCAGCGCGAGCCTGCTTCCTCGGTCGGTCGACGGCGTGCCTTCGATCGAGGACATGACGCGAGCTTCGAGTTCCGGGTCGGGCTCGGCCCACACCGCCGGGCTGGCCAGTAGCTGCTCGAGGCGTTCGTCGAGCGGGCGGTCGCTCATGCGGACTCCTCCTCGTCGAGATGCGAGAGCAGCTCGGCGAGCCGCTGCTGCGCTCGGTGGACCCGGGACTTGACGGTGCCAACGGCGATGTCGAGCCGGCGGGCGGTCTCGTCGTGCGACAGTCCCTCGAAGTAGACGGCCCGCAACGTGTCACGATCCTCTGGGCGGAGTTGCTCGAGAGCGGTTCGCAGCTGCCACGCCTCCCAGGTGCCCTCCAACCGGACCTCGTCGGCAGGGTGGTCGGCCTGGGTCTCTGCATGCTCGTGGCGCCGTTCCCGCCGGTAGAGGTCGATCGAGGCGCGACGAGCGATCGAATAGAGCCAGGGGGCGAGCGAGCGTGACGCGTCGAAGGAATCGCGCTTGCGCCAGGCGTTCAAGAACGTCTGCTGCACAGCCTCTTCTGCCAGGGCCCTGTTGCCCAGCATGCTCATCGTCACGGTGAACACCTGCTTGTTGAACGCGACATAGATCGCCCGGATCGCATCACTCGACCCGGCGACGAACTCGTCCAGCGTCGCGCGATCTACTGTCATCGTCATTACGGAGCATCTGGCCCCTGCGGTTGCGCATTATCGCGATCGATCGGAATCTCTGCGGCATCGGTTGAGCCATCCACGGCGTCGGCTCCGAGGGTGTGGGTGACGAGGTCGCGACCCACCACGACCGGCCCTGCGAACCCACCGGCCCGGATGTCGGCCCGAAATGCCTCTTCGTCCTCGGTGGTCCTCGGCGGGGGCACGAGATGGGTGAGCATCAGGAGCGCCGGTTGGAGGCGTGCGGCCATGGCGCCCAGCGCCACCGTGTCGGCGTGGTACTCGCCGATGATGCGGCTCGAAGGGTCGCCGGTGTGCTCGACCCAGGCGTCGACCCGGAACGCCTCGTGCACGAGGACATCGCAGTCACTCGCCAGTTCCTCGAGTTCACGACACACGCGCGTGTCCCCCGAGATCACCACGGCGCCGTCGGGTGTCTCGACCCGGTAGGCGACCGCGCGAGTCACCGGCTCGTGGCGCACTGGGCGGGCCAGGACGCGGACGCCCCCCTGGGCCCACACCTCGGTCGCGTCGTCGTCGTCTCGAAGGAGACGACACGGGGCCGAGGCGGGCGGCGACCGGTGTGACGGACCCGTACGTCGATGTCGTCGACGTACGGGTCCAGCATCGTCTCCAGGAAGCGCACCGCTGGGCCTGCCGGAGCCACCAGCGTCGGGAGGCTGGGCAGCGGTCGTTTCAACCAGCCGGCCATGACCAGGTCGGGAATCCCGCTGACGTGGTCGCTGTGGTGGTGCGTGACGAAGAGGGCATCGAGCACGGCGGGGTCCTGGCCGGCCTCGGCCAGGCGGAGGGCGGTTGCCCGCCCGGCGTCGAACTGGAGCGCCGTCGTGGACCGGTCGTCGCGGAATCGCACGAGACACCCGGCGCCGGCCCTTCCCGGCTCCACCGGAGGGATGCCGGTGCCGGTCAAGGTCACGTGCGTGGTCATCGAGCGTCGCGACGGGGAGGGGCCGTCGGGGCCGGGTCGAGGAACGACAGCGCCACGTTCTGATGACCCACGATCTCCGTCGCCGCGCGGCGCCCGCTGAGGTAGGCGGCGTGGACCGTGCCGTAGAAGCGCGGGAACGTCGCCTCCCCGGCGAAATGGAGCGGTCCCACCGGCGCCCCGAGCTCATCCATGTCGGCGGCGGAGGCGCCGACCGGGAGGTACGAGTAGGAGCCGCGGCTGTAGGGGTCGTCGTGCCACGGGCTGTGGAGTGCGGCGACGGGGTCTGGCAGGTGGGCTCCCAGCATCAGACGCAGTGCTGCCAGGGCCGCTCGTTCCAGGTCGTCGGGGGACAGTGAGGCGGCCGGCGCCCGACCGGTGTACTCGAGCTCGATGATCGGTGCACCCCGGATCGGGTGGAGGTCGATGGCGAACGGGAACTCCCCCGGAGGCTCGGACCGGTGGAGCCAGTACCGCTCGTCGGCCCAATGGACATCGTCGAACAGGAAGACGACCTTGCGGAGGTCGGCGACGCCGAGCGCCGCGATCGCGCCTCGCTTCGCCTCGGGGAGCGCGGGTGAGAACGCCGGCGCGCCCGACTTGAGCACCGCCAGCGGCACCGCCACCACCATCGCCTCGGCCTCCCACGTCCTCGTTCCGGACCGTGCCGTCGCGCCCTCAGCGGACCACGTGATCATCTCGACGGGCGTGTCGAGCTCCACCGTGAGCGGCTCGGCGAGGGCGTCCACGAGGCGGCCGTAGCCCGAGCGAGGGATGGCGTCCTCCTCGTCGAGCATGTCGTAGTGCACATAGCCGTGGATCGAGGCGTCGTCGGCCGACGCTGCGATGTTGAGGCCGGTGTCGAGATCCTCGATGACGAAGCGGAGGGCCATCTCCTCGGTGGGGGTGAGGCCCTGGTCCACTGCGAAGCGGTCGACTGCCTCGCGCACCGAGGCCCGGGGGCCGAGGACTCGTTGGAGCGCCTCTGCATCGAATCGTTCCCACAGCGACACGAAGGTGTCGACCTGCTCGTGGCTCCATCGCGACCCGTCGGGCGTCGTCACGCTGACCGGGCTCCTGAACGCCTCGGTCTGTTGGACCTCGACGCCGAGCGCCTCGAACAGCGCCATCAACGGGTTGCCGTCCAGACCGTGGATCCAGGCGGCGCCGAGGTCGACGTGGCCGGCTCCGAAGGGCACCGTCCACGTGCGGCCGCCCGTCCGGGGCCTGGCCTCCAGCACGGTGACATCGTGTCCGGCGGTGTGGGCGATGTTGGCGGCCGTCAGCCCGGCGACGCCGGCGCCGATCACGATGATGCGGATCTGATCCTCCCGTGCCAGATGATTATGTCGCCTGCGCACAGGGGTGGCTGGGCTTTCGCTACCGTGCCGGTGCCCGTCGAGCGAGGAGCCTCCGTGTCCGACAACACCTACCTGCACCCGTTCACGGCCCCGCGCAAGACCGACTTCATCACCCTGGTCGGTGGCCACGGCTCCACCGTCGTGGACTCCGACGGCAACGAATACCTCGATGCGATGGCGAGCCTCTGGTACCAGAACGTCGGCCACGGCCGCCCCGAGATGACCGAGGCCATCGTGGGCCAGCTGGATCGCCTGGCGACCTATCACACCTTCGATCCCTTCACGAACGAGCCCACCGAGGCGCTGGCCGCCAAGATCGCCGAGCTGGTCCCCATGGCCCGGGCCCGGGTCTTCTTCACCAGCTCGGGTTCGGAGGCGGTGGACAGCGCCATGAAGATCGCCCGGGTCGCCCAGCGAGAGGCCGGCCACCCGGAGCGGCAGATCATCGTCAGCCGTGAGCACGGCTACCACGGCGTCACCTATGGCGGCACCAGCGCCCAGGGCATCCCCCTGAATCGGGAGGGCTTCGGTCCACTGGTGGGGCGGGTGCTGAACGTGCCGAGTGACAACGTCGAGGCGATGGCGCAGGTGTTCGACGAATACAGCGACGAGATCGCCGCCGTGCTGACCGAGCCGGTGCAGGGCGCCGGCGGGGTGTTCCCACCACCCGAGGGGTATCTCGACAGCGTGCGCCGGCTGTGCGACCAGCACGGCGCCTATCTGATCATGGACGAGGTGATCTGCGGGTTCGGCCGGACGGGGCACTGGTTCGGCTCCGATCGGTACGGCGTCACCCCCGACATCATCACCTTCGCCAAGGCGGTCACCTCCGGGTACATCCCCCTGGGTGGCGTGGCCGTGGGACCGGCCGTTCGCGATGCCCTCGAGGCGAACGAAGGCTTCATCCTCAAGCACGGCCATACCTACTCGGGCCACCCCCTGGCGACGGCGGCGGGGCTGGCAGCGATCACCATCCAGGAGAAGGAGGGGCTGGTCGAACGAGCCGCCGGCATCGGCGATCGCCTGGCCGCAGGCCTCCAGAGCCTGGCGGACGACGGGACCATCGACCACGTGCGTGGGGTCGGTGCCGTGTGGGGCGCCGAGATGCGCGGCGGGGTGGACGCCGTCGCCGTTCGCAACACGATGTTGGGTGCCGGGGTCATCGTGCGGCCCCTCAACGACACACTGGTGATGTGCCCGCCACTGGTCATCACCGATGAGGAGATCGACCGGATCATCGACGTGATGGCGACCGCCATCGGCTAAATCGCCGATCGGCGGTCGACGTCCTCGGTAGCGTGCGGCGATGGATCTCGCATCGGTCGACCGCAGCCTCGCCGACCTGCACCGGGATCGGCGGTGGATCATCGCTGCCGAGGTGTCGGCCGGCGCCGCCGGCTTCGTGAAGAAGCTGGACGAGTGGGGCGCCGAGGCGTCGATCGTCGTGGCGGCTGCGCCAGGTGTGGGCGACCAGCCCGACACGGAGGTCGTCTTCACCGGCGTCGAGCAGGGCGGGACGATGATGGATGCGATGCGGGCCTTCTTCCGCTCGGTGACCGAGCCGACCGCCGAGGTGCTCGAGGCCGTCGACCGCTTCGATCCCGATCGCCAGGCCATCGCCGTCATCCCCGATGTGCACTCGACGGCGACGCTGTTCGGCCGGCCCGTCTACGGCGATCGCGGCCTGGAGGTGCAGGCCCTGGAGGACAAGATGCTCGTCGACGAGCTGTGGGATGCAGCTGGGGTCGCCAGGGCCCCGTCCGAGATCGTGGCCGTGGCCGACGCCCCGGCCGCAGCTGATCGCCTGCAGAACCATCTCGGGTCGGTGTGGGTCGCCGACAACCGGCTCGGCTGGCACGGCGGCGGCAACTACGCCCGCTGGATCGGTGTGGACGACGACCCGGCAGAGGCAGTGGCCTGGTTCTCCGAGTGCGCCCATCGAGTCCGGGTCATGCCCTTTCTCGACGGGCTGCCCTGCTCGATCCACGGCTTCTCTGCGCCGAACGGTGTCGCGGCGTTCCGCCCGGTGGAGATGGTGACGCTGCGTCGCACCGGGGACACCCGCGGGTTCCTCTACGGCGGGGTGGCGACGTTCTGGGACCCCGAGGAGGCCGATCGGGAGGCGATGCGGGAGGTGGCTCGCCGCGTGGCCGGCGTGCTGAGCGAGCGGGTCGGCTATCGCGGCCCGTTCTCGGTGGACGGGGTGATGACCGCCGACGGATTCCTGCCCACGGAGCTCAACCCGCGCATGAGCGCCGGCATGGGCCAGCTGGCGTCCACCGTCGAAGGGCTGGCGCTCGGCAGCCTGGTGCGGGCGGTGCGAGAAGGCGACATGGACATCGATCCCGCTTGGTTGGAGTCGGTGGTCGTGGAGGCGGCCGACGCCCAGCGCACGGGCGGGGCCTACACGGTCGTCCAGGGAGCAGCGCTGCCGGAGCGAGCGGCCGAGGACTGCCCGCTGTCCGTCGTCTTCGAGAACGGGCGTCTCCGCCGGGCCGACGAGGACGAAGCGACCGGCACCGTGACCTGCGGTGACAACCCGGCCGGCGCCTACGTGCGGCTCAGCCCCGATCCCGAACGAGTGCCGGCCGGCCCGTCGATCGGCCCGATGGCGGTGGCGCTGATGGCGTTCCTCGAAGAGGAATGGGGCCTCGAGGTGGGACCGGTGGAGGCGGCGCCGGATCTGCGGAGGCGAACCACCCCCGCCTCAACGGAAGCGAGCGGGTGACAGCGCCTCCAGTTCGAGGCCGGCGTCCAGCAGAGCAGCGGAGGGTCGTTGGTCGACGATCAACGAAGCCGCCAGCTCTGCGGCACCGGGCGCTGTCTGGATGCCGGTTCCTCCCTGGCCGACCAACCAGAAGAATCCCGGGTGGTCGGGATCGAAGCCGGTGGCCGGAGCACCGTCGGGGGTGAATGTCCGCAGACCGGTCCACTGCGAGCGAACGTGGCGGATCGCCAGCGTGGTGGCGGCGTTGATGCGATCGATGGCGAGCGCCACGTCTTCTTCCCGCGGTCGGGCGTCTCCTGGCTCGTCCTCGATCTCTTCTGCCAGCGAACAGAGCATCTGCGGACCGTCCGGCTTGAAGTAGAACTCGAAGTCCATGTCGGCGACGAGCGGCGTGTGCGCAAGAGCCGGGTCGCTGCCCACCATGAAGGCCGTGCGCCGTAAGGGACGCAACCCGATCGGCTCGACGCCCGCCAGCTCCGCCACCCGGTCGCCCCACGCTCCGGCCGCGTTCACCACGACGTCGCACGCGAGGCGAGCCGACGAGGTGCTGACCTCCCACCCGCCTCCCAGCTTCTCGATGGCGATGGCCGGCGCCGACGTCTCGATGCTGCCTCCCCGGGCGCGGAACCACCGCACGTACATCTGATGCAGCCCCGCCACGTCGATGTCCCTCGCATCGGCGTCGTAGAGACCGGCGGCGGCGTGGCCCGGGCGCACACACGGTTGGAGGCGTTCGACCTCGGCGCCGTCGATGCGCACGAACGAACGATCCGGATCATCGGCGGCCACGTTCTCGAGGGACTCCAGCTGGTCGGGGCGGGCCATGTACAGGGCGCCGCGATCGGAGAGGAGCGGAGCATCCACGTACGCAGGCGGATCGAGCATGACGTGCTTGCTGACCCGGGTCAGCGGCCTGATGGCCGAGCTGCCGTAGTTCTCGAAGAACAGCGCAGCGCTCCGCCCGGTCGTGTGATACGCCAGCACCGACTCCTGCTCCACCAGGGTGACGGCGAGCGACTCGCTCAATCGGGCGGCCACGCTGATGCCGGCGATGCCTCCGCCGATGACGACGACGTCGCTCACGGGCCGAGCGCCGACTCGAGCGCCGCCAGGAACGCGGTGCGGGGCACGTGGGTCACGATGCGGGCGTTGGGCGCCTCGCCCGTGAAGCCCAGCCAGTCCGTGCGCTGGACGCCGCGGGCTGCGCCGTCACCGGTGACGATGCTGACGTGCCGCTCGGCGATCTCGGCGATGCCAGGGTCGAGCGCCACCGCCATGGCGATCGGGTCGGGAAGGTCGAATCCCGCCAGGTGGGTGGTGTCCTTTGCGTAGTCGTCCAGCGTGCTCTGGATGTCGACGGCGAACTCGGCGTACGGGGTGCCGATGGCGCGCAGCCGGGCTGCCTCGGCATCGTCGAACGTCGCCGAGGTCACCGAGATGTCCCACCCGACGATCGTCTTGGGCATGGGTGACGCCACGACGATGGCGGCGGCCTCGGGGTCGGCCCAGAAGTTGTACTCGGCGACCGGCGTGATGTTGCCGGTGCCCTGCCCGGTGCCGCCCATGATGAAGCAGTGCTCGACCGCACCGGCGACGGCGGGCGCTCTGGCCAGGGCCAGCGCCACGTTGGTCAGCGGGCCGAGCGTGACGAGCGTGACCTCGCCCGGCGCGCCCAGAATCCGATCGATGAGCACGTCGACGGCGTGACCCGGTGCCGGGGACCGGCCGGCCAGCGGGAGCCCGATGTCGCCCATGCCGTCGATGCCGTGCACGTCCTGGGCGGTGCCCAGAGGCTGGATCAGCGGGGCTGCGGCGCCGGCGTGGATGGGGACCGACGAGCCGCACAGCTCCGCCGTGTACAGGGCGTTCTGCACGGCCTGGGGGAGCGGCACGTTGCCGGCGACCACGGTGATCGCCTCGACCTTCACCT
>JBPEXB010000388.1:0-2498 GCA_052032125.1 Acidimicrobiia bacterium | reverse complement strand
CTAGAGACTGCCCCCTGCATTGATCACGCCGCCGTCGACTTCGAGGGTGACGCCGGTGAGCCACGAGGCTTGGTCCGAGCAGAGAAAGACCACGGCGTTGGCCACGTCCTCGGGCTCGCCGAGGCGCTGCATCGGGTGGGTCGAGGCGGCCGCCGACTCGTCCTCCTTCCACAACAGCTCTGAAAGCCTCGTCTTGATCACGGCGGGCGCCACCCCCACCACGCGCACGTCCGGCGCCAGTTCCAGCGCCAGCTGCTTGGTCATGTGGATCAAGGCCGCCTTCGAGATGTTGTAGGCGCCGATACCGGGGCTGGGCCGGAGCCCGCCGGTCGACGACGTGTTGCAGACCACCCCACCGTGATCGCGCATCCAGGCCTGCCACGCCGCCCGCGTGTAGACCAGCGGCCCCCGCTGGTTGACGTGCCAGGTCTTGTCGACGGCGCCGAGATCGACCTCCATGAGCGGTCCGAGCGCCGGGTTGGTCCCGGCGTTGTTGACCAGGATGTCGCAGGCACCGAACCGCTCGACGGCAGCCTGCATCACCCGGGCGGCGTCGGCTTCGTCATCGGCCCGGGCGGCGATCGCCTCGACTCGCTCCGGTGCACCGAGCCGCTCGACCGCCCCCTCGAGGTTCTCCGTGCGGCGTGAGGTGATCACCACGCCTCGCGCCCCAGACGCCAGCAGCTCGGCGGCGACGGCCTCACCGATCCCCCGGGAGGCGCCCGTCACCACTGCGACCTTGTCGTCCACCCGTGCGTCCATGACATGCCTCTCGTCGGATCGGCCATGAGAGTAGTGAGCGGCCCCGGCGCTCCTGCTTGCCCCGGCCGCCCGACACTGCGAGGCTCGAAGCATGTCCGACCGACATCTCACCCGGACCATCAAGGATGCGACCAAGTCGCTCGAGGGCCGGCTGGCGAGCGGCGAGACGGTCATCGCCGCCATCGAGGGTCAGCGGGTGGCGCCCGGCAAGGTGTGGCTGTGGAGCATGGGCATCGGGCTGTTCCTGTCGCTGCTCCTGCCCATCGGCGGCATCATCGCCTACATCTTCGTGCTGCTGATCGTGGCCGTGATCTCCTACGGGCTGGGGTACCTGGCCGGCACCCGGTTGCCGACCAACGAGCGGTTGGGCTTCGGCTTCACGCTGGCGCTGACCGAGCGAGGCGTCTACCTGTTCTCCCAGCCGCTGTTCGGAGCGCCCACCACCGTCGAGGGCCCGTATGCCACCTCGGAGATCGAGGCCTACGTGGAGCGAAAGAGCTTCAGCTCCGTCGTGACCTTCTCGGGAGCATTCGACCTCAGCCTGCGGGTGGCGGCCGGCGCCGCCCCCGACCGCTTCGTGGAGCTGCTCGACATCTACTAGGCGTGTCCGCACGACGGGCCGCCGCCGACGAGCGCACCCGACGACGCAGGTTCTCCGTCAGGGTCGGCGGCACGTGTAGTGAGCGAAGATCCCCGAGTCGGACTCGAATCGATCGAGAATCTCGAATCCCACCCGCGTCAGCATCGGTTCGAGCAGCCACGTGTAGGTACTGAACTCTGATCGGATGTGCGCGATCCGTTCAGCCCGGCTCCACCCACGCTCCTCGGCCTCTTCCACCCACGACCCGATCACACCGGAGGAGGAGGCCGGTGCAAACGAGTAGACGAGATCCCGAAGGCGCAGGATCCCACCGGGCTCGAGCAGGTCGTGGATGCGACACAGGGCCTCGGCCTTCCAGAAGTCGGGCAGGTGGTGGAGGGCGTTCTTGGTGAACACGTACGGCACAGGTGGCCCCTGGTGGCGATACGTGAGGAACCCGGCGTTGACCACACGTATGTTGTCAGAGTCCGATTCTTCGGCGCGGCGTGAGAGATGGCTGCACATGGCCGGCGATGGATCGACGGCGATCACCTCGGCGGCGTGCCTCGCCGCAGCCAGCGTGAAGGCGCCTGGGCCTGGGCCGAACTCGACCAGCACGTCGGCGGCGGACAAGCCGAGACGCCGCAACAGCCCCACCTCGGCCGACGGGTCGAAGGAGTGACGCGCCTCGTAATCGACCACCTCGTCGGCGGACAGGCTGTGCACCCCACTCAATCCGTGCTCGTCCGGCAGCCACTCCATCAGATGATGATGGTGGGTCGACGCTCGGGAGACGAATGATCAGCGCCGCGGCCCGCCGGTGGCCCGCCTCGACGAGCGTGGCCGATGCCCACCAGAGGTCAGGCGTGGCCGCCGCGGCGCACGCCTCCGTACTTCATGCGGGTGTCGCTCATCTGGGCAGCTCGCGACTCGTCGTCACGGATCTCGGCGCCCACCAGCTCACCGGCGAACAAGGTGTGGGTGCCGAAGTCGATCGTTTGACGCACCTCGCACTCCATCCAGGCGATGGCCTCGTCGAAGATGGGGACCCCGGTGGTGCCCTCGCTGATCGCCCGGCCGTTGAGGGTCATGCCCTCCTTGGTCGCCGGCTTCGAGAACTTGACGAACGTCCGGGTGTCCTCGGGCGACCAGAGGT
>JBPEXB010000387.1:0-5185 GCA_052032125.1 Acidimicrobiia bacterium | reverse complement strand
TCTCGAGCGGGTCCCCCTGGTTCCCGCTCGAGGGAAGGCGTGGAGGGAGTTACGCCTTCTTGGTCGTCGCCTTGGAGGCGGTGCTCTTGGCGGCGGGCTTCTTGGCCGCGGTCGTCTTGGCAGCCGGCTTCTTGGCGGTCGTCGAGGCGGCCTTGGCGGCCGGCTTCTTCGTGGTCGCCTTGGAGGCGGTGCTCTTGGCGGCCGGCGCCGTGGCAGCGCTCTGCTCGACCGGCACCTTCACGCTCTCGGTCGCAGGGCGGAAGCTGGCGCGCCAGCTCTCGACCATCTCGTCGAGCTGCTCGCGCAGCTTGCTCACCTGCGCCGGCATGTGCATGTCCTCGAAGCGCGAGCTGAGCTCTTCGATCATCGGCTGATCACCGAAGCGATCGAGGAGCTTCTCGCCCTCGGCCGCCCAGGCATCGAACTCGGCGCGCAGATCCTCGGTGAGGTCGGCGTCACGCAACCGGGAGGTGATCTCCTGGAACTTCTCGTTGACACGACGAGCGGTCAACACGGGGGCGCCGACAGTGGCGAACAGCGCCTTCTTGGTGGTTTCGATCACGGATGCTCCGTTTCGTTGTCGCTCTCCCGGAGAAACGTCCGGTAGAGATCCAGTAGCACTTGCTTTTGACGCTGATCGAGCCGCTGATCGTGCTCCAGGGCCTCGACGACGGTCGACGGGTTCTCCCGCTCCTCGAGGAGCCCGGCACGGGCGTAGAGGGTCTCTGCAGAGATCGAAAGGCTCTTGGCGATGCCCTTGAGGATCTCCGCCGAGGGCTTGCGCAACCCTCGCTCGATCTGGCTCAGGTAGGGATTCGAGATCCCGGCGGTGTCGGCGAGTTTGCGCAGCGACATGCGAGATCGCTCCCGCTGTTCGCGAATGAACGCACCCACGTCGAGGCTCCGTCCGGTCTCTTCTTCCTGCTGAGCCTGCGTTTCTGTCACGTTTGCGATTGTACACGGTGTGCTAGCAATTGCAAGCGCTAGCAGGAGCAAGCGCCCTCCGGTGACCAAACCACGGGAATCGTGCGGGCCGGCGGTACCGTCGACGCATGGCACGACTCCTGATCGTCGAGGTGCCGGGTGAGCGGGCCGCCGCCCTGGCGGTCCTCGCCGACGAGATGACCGAGGACCCCCGCTGCAACATGGTCATGCGGGGACTCGCCTCGGACGGTGATCGCGGGGTCCTCGTGACCACGTGGGACGACGAGGTGGCTGACGAGGTCGCCGGTGGTCTGGTCGACGCCGGATGGGCGGTGTCGGCGTACCGCCTCGCAACCGGTTGACCGGGCTGGTACCCACCGGGGGTGCTCTCTAAGCTCACGCGCTCCCGAGCTGCGGGATGGAGATGAGCTCCATGATCATCGTGATGAAGCAGGACGCTTCGGACGAGCACATCCAGAATGTCGTGTCCCGGCTCGCCGACATCGGGTCGGAAGCGCACGTGAGCGTCGGTCAGTTCCGGACCGTCATCGGCGCCCTGGGAGACCGGGAGCGGATCCAGCAACTCCCGTGGGAGGCTTTCGACGGGGTCGAGCGGGCCGTGCCGGTGCTGAAGCCCTTCAAGTTCGTGTCACGGGACTTCCAGGCCGACGACACCGTCGTGACGGTCCGAGGCGCGCAGATCGGCGGCGGCGTGTTCGCGCCGATCGCCGGCCCCTGCGCGGTGGAGACCCGCGATCAACTGTTCAGGACGGCCGAGGCGGTTCGCAAGGCCGGGGCGACGATCCTGCGCGGCGATGCCTTCAAGCCCCGCACCAGCCCCTACTCGTTCCAGGGGTTGGGTGAGGACGGGCTCAAGCTGTTGGCCGAGGCTCGCGACGAGTTCGACATGCCGTTCGTGGCGGAGGTGCTCGATCCGCGCGACGTCGAGATGATCGCCGGCTACGCCGACATCCTCCGGATCGGCACCCGCAACATGTCGAACTTCACGCTGCTCAGCGAGGTCGGCCGCGTGCACCGTCCGGTGCTGCTCAAGCGCGGCTTCACCGCCACGATCGAGGAGTGGCTCAACGCCGCCGAGTACATCTACAAGGAGGGCAACCACGAGATCATCATGGTCGAGCGGGGTATCCGTACCTTCGAGACGGCGACTCGCAACACGATGGACATCTCGGCGGTGCCGGTCCTCAAGAACATCTCGCACCTGCCGGTGATCCTCGATCCCTCTCACTCGTCCGGCCGCAAGCATCTGGTGGCACCGCTGTCCAGGGCGGCGATCGCGGTGGGCGCCGACGGCTTCATGGTCGACGTTCACCCGGCGCCCGACACGGCCAAGGTCGATGGGCCGCAGGCGCTGCTCCCGGATGACTTCGCGGCGCTGATGGACGACATGCGAGCGCTCGCCTCCGCACTCAACGTCACCATCTGAGTCGTCGGTGCGACGGGTTGCCATCCTCGGCACGGGGTTGATCGGAGCCTCGCTCGGCATGGCCCTCCGGCAGGTCGGATGGCACGTGGCCGCTTGGGACCCCAGCGCCGAAGCGCTGACCACCGCCCACGAACGGGGAGCGCTCGACGACCCTGCAGCATCAGCCGACGATGCCGTCGCCGGCGCCGAACTCGTGGTGCTGGCCGGGCCCCTCGACGCCACCCTCGCCACACTGGCCCGCCTCGAGACCGACGCCCTCGTCACCGACGTCGCCGGAGTCAAGGTTCCGGTGGTCGGCGCCCGGCCTGCCCACCTGCGCCTGGTCGCCGGCCATCCCATGGCGGGTCGCGAGCACGCAGGACCCCGAGCCGCCACTCCGGCCCTGTTTCGGGGGGCGGCGTGGATCGTCTGCCCAGACGGAGCGACCGACGAGGACCTCGAGACCGTCACCGGCGTGATCGCGTCGGTGGGAGCGATACCGGTCACCATGCCGGCCGCCGAGCACGACGAGGTGGTGGCCATGATCTCGCACCTCCCGCAGGTGATCGCCACCTCACTGGTGAACCAGGTCTCCGACCATCCTGAGGCACTCGATCTCGTGTCCGGGTCGTTCCGCGATCTCACGAGGGTCGCCGCGTCGGACCCCGCATGGTGGCCCGACGTGCTCATGGCCAACCAGCCGAACGTGGCGGCAGCCATCGACGAGATGATCGAGCGGCTCGGTGCCATCCGGGCGGCCCTCGGCGCCGACCGCTCCGTGCTCGAGGAGCGGATGGTCGAGGCGCGAGCGCGCCGCCTGGGCATGTCGCCTCCGGTGGTCGGGATCGGGGTCATCCTGCAAGACAAGCCCGGGGAGATCGCGGCTGTCGGTCGGGCGCTCGAGTCGAGCAGCGTCGATGTCCGAGACCTCCAGCTCCGCCATGCGCTGCACGGCGGCGGGGGTGTGCTGACGCTGTCGGTGCGCCCGGGGGAGGCCGAGCCGCTGCGAGCCGCGCTCATCGCCGAGGGCTTCAACCTGGAGTAGGACGCTGGTTCCGACCGGGCGTCAGGCGGCGAGGCGGTCCCGCTCCGTCGACCGGAACCATGCTCCGGCAGCCCTCGCCAGCAGGAAGCCGGCCACGGCGGCGATCACCGCCGCGATCCACTCGATGGCGCCGAGCGGAACGATGTCGAAGGCGGTGCGTGTGAACGGGAGCCACAGGACCAGCACGTGAGCGGTCAACGAGCCGAGGACGGCCAGGCCGACCCGGCCCATGAGCCGGGTCCGACCTTGGGCGTTGAAGACATGCAGCAGTTGGGTCACCACGAGGGTGGTGAAGATCATCGTCTGCACCACCACCCACTCCCTGCCCAGCCAGTAGTGGCCCACGAGGATCATGGCGATCGCTGCCATACCCATCAGCAAGCCCTGCGTCCCGAGCAACAGGAGGTTGCGGGCGCTGAGCACGTCCCGGCCGGCTCCCGGGCGCTGCGCCATCACATCGTGCTCCGGATCGTCCAGGCCCAGCGCCAGCGCCGGAAGCCCGTCCGAGACGAGATTGATCCACAACAGCTGGGCCGCACGCAGCGGCTCGCCGAGGCTGCCGAAGAAGGTGAAGCCCACGACCATCGTGACGATCTCGCTGATGTTGGCCGAGAGGAGGTAGTGCACGACGTTGCGGAGGTTGCCGAAGATCTTTCGCCCCTCGCGCACGGCGTTGACGATCGTGGAGAAGTCGTCGTCCTCGAGCACGACGCCCGACGCGTCCTTGGCGACATCGGTCCCCGACCCCATCGCCACCCCGATGTCGGCGGCTCGCAGCGCCGGCCCGTCGTTGACACCGTCGCCGGTCATCGCCACCACCCGCCCATGGTGCTGCCACGCCGCAACGATCTTGACCTTGTCCACGGGGTCCACCCGGGCGAAGGCCCGGTACCGGTCGATCTCGCTGTCGAGGTCCTGCTGGCTGATCGTCCGGAGCCGGTTGCCGTCCATGACCTCGGCCGACCCCTCGAGAATCCCCACCTGCTCGGCGATCGCTCGGGCGGTGACGGCATGATCGCCGGTGATCATCACGACGTCGATGCCGGCACGATGCGCCTCGGCGACGCTCTGCCTGACGCCGGCGCGGGCCGGGTCCGCCAGTCCCACCAGCCCGACCACGATCAGCCCTTCGCCTGCGTCGCGGGCCAGTCCCAGGGTGCGCAGGCCTGAACGCGCCATCTCCTCTGCCCGATCGTGCAGGGTGGCGCGGCGTCCGGCATCGAGCGGAAGCACCCCGCCAGGAGTGTCGACGGCCACGCCTCCGTCGATGATCGTCTCGGGAGCACCCTTCACCAGGGTCACCGGGCCCTCGGGCGTGTCGACCGTCACATCCATGCGCTTGCGGCCGGACTCGAAGGGGACCTCGTCGAGCCGCGGATAGGTGCCGTTCCAGCGATCGATGTCGATGCCGGCATCGAGACCGAACTGAAGGAGTGCCACGTCGATGGCGTCGCCCTTGAGGGCGTCGTCCGATCGATAGGCGTCGTTGCACCCGACCATCACATCGAGGACGCGGCTGACCAGCTCGTGGCCCTCGAGCGAGCTCGCCTGCTCGGCGTCGAGCACTCGGTCGAACAGCGCCACCTGACGGACGGCCATCCGGTTCTCGGTCAGCGTGCCGGTCTTGTCGGAGCAGATGACCCCGGCCGCACCCAGTGCTTCGACGGCCGCCAGCCGCCGGACGAGGGCGTTCCACCGGGCCATGCGCTCCATGCCGCGGGCCAGTGTGACGGCGACCACCGTCGGGAGACCCTCGGGGATCACGGCAACCGCCAACGCCACACCCGTCA
>JBPEXB010000386.1:0-3745 GCA_052032125.1 Acidimicrobiia bacterium | reverse complement strand
GGCGTGCTCTCGACCGCGATCCTGCTGTACGGCATGTCCTTCGTGTACGGCTTGACCGGCTCAGTGACGTTCGAGGGCATCCGTTCGGCCAGCGCCGCGCTGCTCGACAGCGGCGCCTTCCGCCTGGCGGTGCTGTTCACGATCGTCGGCTTCGGGTTCAAGATCTCGGCGGTTCCGTTCCACTTCTGGGCGCCCGACACCTACGAAGGCGCGCCGACGCCGGTGACCGCCTATCTCTCGGTGGGCTCGAAGGCGGCCGGCTTCGTGGGCCTGCTGCTGATCTGCTACCGGGCGTTTCCGTCGGTGACGGAGATCTGGGGCCCGGCGCTGTGGATCCTCGCCGCCCTGTCGATGACGCTCGGCAACCTCACGGCCCTGCGACAGGACAACATCGTGCGCATGCTCGCCTACTCGTCGATCGCCCAGGGTGGCTTCATCCTGGTGCCGTTCGCGGCGGCAGCGGTGACCAGCGACGCCACGATCATCCAGGAAGCCGCCTCGGCCACGATCGTCTACGTGATCATCTACGCCTTCATGAACCTGGGCGCCTTCGCCGTGGTCGTGGCGGCCGCCCGGCGGACCGGCACCGCCGACATCGACGGGTGGGCGGGGATGAGCCGCTACGCCCCTCGCCTGGCGGTGTTCGGCACCATCTTCTTCTTCTCTCTCGCCGGCATCCCGCCGCTCGCCGGGTGGTATGCCAAGTTCGCCATGTTCCTGTCGATCCTGCGTCCCGAGAGCGGATGGGCAACGGCCCTGGCGGTGATCGCCGCCGTCAATGCCGTCATCGCCCTCGTCTACTACGCCCGGGTCGCCAAGACGATGTGGATGGACCCGGTGCCCGAAGGCTCGACCATCGAGCACGAGGAGACCCGCCCGCTGGCCGGCTCGCTGTCGCTGGCCCTCGGCATCTCTGCCGCCTTCGTCCTGGTGGCCGGAGTGCTCCCGTTCCAGCTGGCGGGCGTCTTCGCCGACGTCGCCAAGGTGGTCACGGCCGGTCTGTGACCCGCGGCCGCTCCATCCCTGCGGCGCTGGCGAACGTCACCCGGGCGGGACGATGATGGTGAGCGCATGAGCCGACTCTCCGACGACGATCGCCACCTCTTCAACGAGGGCCGCCACACCCGGCTCTATCACGCCCTGGGCGCTCACGTCGACGAGCAGGACGGCCGACCCGGGGTCAACTTCGCCGTCTGGGCGCCGGACGCCAGCGGCGTCTCGGTGTTCGGTCAGTTCAACGAGTGGGGCAAGGGCGACCACCAGCTGTGGCCGGTCGGCTCGACCGGGATCTGGGAAGGCTTCGTCGAGGGCGTTGGTCACGGCGATGCCTACAAGTACGAAGTCGTCCCGCGGGCGGGAGGTCCCGCCAAGGACAAAGCGGACCCGTTCGCCACCTACGCCGAGACGCCCCCCAGCACCGCCAGCCGGGTCTGGGCGCTCGACTACGACTGGGCGGACGACGACTGGATGGAGACCCGCGGGGGCCGGTCGGCCCACGACGCCCCGGTGGCGATCTACGAACTGCATGTCGGCTCGTGGCGGCGTGGCGACGACGGATGGCCGCTCACCTATCGCCAGCTCGCCGAGGTGCTGCCGGACTACCTGGTCGAGCTGGGGTTCACCCACGTCGAGCTGATGCCGGTGATGGAGCATCCCTATCTGCCCTCGTGGGGGTATCAGACGACCGGCTACTTCGCCCCGACGTCCCGCTTCGGGACGCCCCAAGACCTCATGGCGCTGATCGATGCCCTGCACCAGGCGCGGATCGGCGTGATCCTGGACTGGGTGCCGTCGCATTTCCCGATGGACGACCATGGCCTGGCCCGTTTCGACGGCACCGCCCTCTACGAGCACGCCGACCCGCGCCAGGGCTTCCATCCGGACTGGCAGTCGGCGATCTTCAACTACGGGCGGGCGGAGGTGCGCAGCTTCCTGCTGTCCAGCGCCATGTTCTGGCTGGATCGGTATCACGTCGACGGGATCCGCGTCGATGCGGTCGCCTCGATGCTCTACCTCGACTACTCGCGGGACGAGGGGGAGTGGATCCCCAACGTGCTGGGCGGCAACGAGAACCTGGAGGCGGTCTCCTTCCTCCAGGAGCTCAATTCGGCGCTCTACGGCGCCTATCCGGGCATCCAGACGTATGCCGAGGAGTCGACGGCGTGGCCGGGGGTCACGCGGCCGGTCGACGCCGGCGGCCTCGGGTTCGGCTACAAGTGGGACATGGGGTGGATGCACGACACGCTGCGCTATCTCTCGCGCGAGCCAGTGCACCGCAAGCACCATCACAACGAGCTCACCTTCCGAAGCCTCTATTCGGGCAACGAGAACTTCACGCTGGCCCTCAGCCACGACGAGGTGGTGCATGGCAAGGGTTCTCTCCTCAACAAGATGCCGGGCGACGAGTGGCAGCGGTTCGCCAACCTGCGGCTGCTGCTCACCTACCAGTACACCGCGCAGGGCAAGAAGCTCCTGTTCATGGGCGGTGAGTTCGGTCAATGGAGCGAGTGGGACCACGACTCGTCGCTCGACTGGCACCTGCTCGATCATGGGCCGCACCAAGGGATATACGACCTCACCGCCGAGCTGGGCCGCCTGCACCTCGAGACGCCCGCCCTCCACCGGGGTGACCACCATCCGGACGGGTTCCGCTGGGTCGACGCCGACAACGCCGACGAGTCGATCTATGCCTATGCCCGCTTCGACCCCGAGACCGGTGATTCGGCCGTCGTGGTCCTGAACTTCACCCCGGTGGTCCGGCCCGGCTATCAGGTGCGCACCCCGGTCGACGGTCGTTGGACCGAGGTCCTGAACAGCGACGACGAGCGATTCGGGGGCAGCGGCGTCGCCAACCAGGCGCCGCTCGACGCCATCACCGAGCCGGACGGATCGGGGCTCGTCACCATCACGGTGCCGCCGCTCGCCGGGCTGATCCTCCTGCCGGGGTCGTGACGGCGTTCGTCACCCAAGTCATCGCCGCCGAAGGGCCGATCCCGTTCGAGCGGTTCATGGAGCTGGCGCTGTACCACCCGGAAGAGGGCTTCTTCGCCACCGGGCCGCTTCGATCCCAGAAGGCCGGCGACTTCCTCACGAGCCCGGAGGTGTCCCCGGCGTTCGGGCGGGCGTTGGGACGGTACGTGACGGGCGAATACGAGCGGCTGGGGCGTCCCGCCGACTTCTCGGTGATCGAGGTGGGCGCCGGCTCAGGCTCGCTCCTGGAGCCGCTGCTCGCCGAGCTGGACTTTGGGCCCACGGTCGTCGCCGTGGAAGCCTCGCCGGCGGCGAGAGAGACGCTGGCCGAGCGACTGCCGACCGTGCAGGTGCTGGGGCCGGAACAGACGCTCCCGGAGGCGGTGCACGGTGTCGTGATCGCCAACGAGCTGCTCGACAACCTGCCGATGGCGCTGGCGGTGCGGGAGGCCGAGGGATGGACCGAGCGGTGGGTCGATGTCGTGGAGGGGGCCTTGGCGCTGGTGCCACGTGAGCCCCGGTCGGAGGTGGCGGCGTGGCTGGCGCCCTACGCAGGCCCGGTCGAGGAGGGCGGCATCGTCGAGGTCCAGCTGGCCGCACAGGCCTGGCTGGAATCGATGGCGGGGCGGCTGGTCGAGGGCTCGGTCGTGGCTATCGACTACGGCGACACCGCTGAGCTGCTGGCCCACCGCCGCGCCCAGGGCACACTCCGCACCTACCGAGCGCACCATCTCGGACCGCACCCGCTCGACGAGCCAGGGGCCACCGACATCAC
>JBPEXB010000385.1:0-2437 GCA_052032125.1 Acidimicrobiia bacterium | reverse complement strand
GTCACGGCTCCCTGAACACTTCCTGACGTCCTCGGACCGTGCGTGTGGGCGTTAGCGTCACCGGCATGTTCATCGAGATCGTCGCCGAGGTCACCGACGAACTGGTCGAGGCCTACCAGCGACTCACCCCCCAGCTCTCGAAGTCGAACCCGCCCCCGGATCGCGAGGCGCTGGAGGACATCGTGTCGGCCGCGGCCACCGACGTGTTCGTCGCCACCGACGACGACGGCACCATCCTCGGCACCTCGACACTCGCCGTGTTCCGCATCCCGACCGGGCGCCGTGCCTGGATCGAGGACGTCGTCGTCGACGAGGCGGGGCGGGGCAAGGGCGTCGGCGGTGCGCTCACCCGCGCCATGGTCGACCGCGCCGAGGAACTCGGCTGCACGACCGTCGACCTGACCTCACGCCCGTCGCGCGAGGCGGCCAACCGCCTCTACCAGCGCGAGGGCTTCGAGGTCCGGGACACGAACGTCTACCGCTACGACCTGAAGAAGTAGCACCGCCGACCCGGCGGTAGGGGACGAAGTTCAGAGGCCGAGGAGGGCTGGAGCGTGCGAGTCGGCTTCGTCAGGTGCGATGCCAGGCGTCGGAGCTCGCATCGACGAAGTCTTGGAGGGGGGTGGCCGGGTGTCCGATGAGATCGCGGAGGTGGGTCGTGGTGTAGTCCTCGGTGCCCTGTGCGATCGTGCTGTAGGCGAGCGCGAGGAGTTGGGCGGTGAGTTCAGGGACACCGCGTTGCTGGAACCGCTCGGCGAGTTCGTCGTCGGTGATGTGGACGTGGGTGATGGTTCGTCCGATCGTGCTGCTGATCGTGTCGGCTACTTGGGCGAAGGTGAGCGCTTGGTCGCCGGTGAGGACGTAGTCACGGTTGAGCGGGCCAGGTGCGGTGAGGGCGTGGAGTGCGGCTCTGGCGATGTCGTTGGCGTCGATGAAGCCGACTCGGCCGGTTCCGGTGTTGGAGTAGATGGTGTCTTCCTCGACGATCGAGGCGTGGAACGGTCCTTCGGAGAAGTTCTGCATGAAGGCGGACGGTCGTAGTACGGCCCAGTCGTTGGCGTGTTCGCTGAGCCATTGGTGAACGCGCCCGTGGGCGAGATCGCCAGCGGGGAGGGACGACATGCCGAGGAAGACGAAGCGGCGTTCGTCGGTCTCGCCGACTTCGAGGAAGTCGATGACGCGGTCGTAGGGGTCTGGGACGGTTGGTGGTGCGATGAGGTAGACGGCGGTGACGCCTACGAGTGCTGGCCGCCAGGTGGCGGGTTCGGTCCAGTCGAAGGGTGTGGCGCTCGTACGCGAGGCAGGCCGGTGGTCGATGCCGGCAGCGGTGAGTTGGCGGGTGAGGCTGCGGCCGGTCTTGCCGGTGGCGCCGGTGACGAGGACGAGTTCGTCGGTCATCGGATCGCGTCGGGGTCGGGGCTACCGAAGTTCTGGGTCCATCTGTCCCGGCCGCCGTTGGCGTCCATGGAGACGATCGGGTTCCAGTACTCGCGGTAGCGAGTGATCTTTCCGTCGGCGATGTGGACGATGGAGATGTACTTCTGTTCGTACGCTGCGCCGGTTTCGACGATGTGGCCCGTGAATCCCATCTCGAAGCAGACCACGTTGGGGTCGGCCATCGGGTGGAGGTCGAAGTAGTCGAGGGAGTCCATCTGCATGCGCCCGCCGAGGGGTTGCATGTAGGCGAGGATCTGGTCCTTGCCGGTGTAGATGCTCGATCTGCCGGCGGGTGCGTAGGGGAACTCGAGGACGCCGTCGTCGGCCCAGAGTTCGATCCATTCCTCCCAGCGCTGTTCGGAGAACAGATACAGGTACTGGTTGAGGAGGTCTTCGGCGGTGGTGGTCATCGGTGATCCTCGAGGAGTCGGGCGGCGAACCAGTCGGCGGCGTTGGCGAAGTTGAAGCGCCTTGGTCTGGTGGAGCCTCGCGCGCCGACAATGCCGGGCACGGAGCGTCCTCCTCAGGTGCGGGAACCGGACTCCACGATTGCGGTCACTGTCTTGCGATTGAGACCGGACACCTCGGCCAGCTGACGCAGCGAGGCGCCCGCGCGGTGGGCGACCCTGATCATCTCGTCCCGGATCTCGATCTCGCGCTCGGCACGTTCGGCGCTGAGACCCACGACCGCCAGGGCAGCGCCGACCTCTCCCTCCTCGCCAGACCGGTACTTGTCGATCGTGGCGTTCGCCCCGATCACCTCGCCGTCGCCGTACGTCATGCTTCCTCCTGGAGGGAGCGGACGAGCTTGTCCCGGAGGGACAGGAGGAGCGGCACCCGCGCCGACATCTCCCGTCGGTTCTCGGCATCGTTGAGGTGGGCCAGCACCATGGCGAGCAGCTCCAATGCCTCGACTCGGTCGAGCTCGACGTTCACTGCGTGGTCCGATGATAGCCGGAAGTGGTCCGGGATGGACCGCGCGATGGTCTCGTCGGAGTCG
>JBPEXB010000384.1:0-5241 GCA_052032125.1 Acidimicrobiia bacterium | reverse complement strand
TCTCGTTTTGTTTTGTCGCCGCCAGCGGCGTCGCCGCCATCAGGATGGCGCCGACATCGGGGCTCCGCCCCTCGTCAGGGGCCGCGGCGTGGTCGCGTCTGGCGGGAGCCGGGGCCGCGCGCCCGGTCAGTAGCTGTCGACTTCCACCTCTCCGTTCCAGTGCATGGCGTGGGCGATGGCCTCGTCGCCGCGGTCGGACTGCATCACCTCGCGGAGCTCGTCGATCGTCATCCAGCGGTGCTCCACATGTTCCTCACCGAGTCGGAGCTGGGCCTCACGGGAGAGCTCCGCCCGGAACACGGCCAGCTGCGACCCGAACTCCTTCTGGTGGTAGAGGCCGGTCAGCGGCCCGATCTCGACATCCAGGCCGAGCTCCTCGCGGCATTCCCGGGCGACGGCCGATCGGGCGTCCTCGCCTTCATCGACGTGGCCGCCGGGCAGGCCCCACCGATCAGGCATGTAGGAAGGGCGGAGTGCCAGGAAGCGGTCGGGCGCCTCTCGGCAGACGATCACCGCATGCGCGCCGAAGCGAAACGACGCCGGCTCGGTCGCGGTCATCAGGCCCCGGCGCGCAAGAGGCCGACGACGATGCCGTCGACGAGAGCCTCCCACGAGGCTTCGATGACGTTGGGGTGCACGCCGATCGAGCCCCAGGCGTCGACGCCGTCGCTGGTCTCGAGGAACACCCGGACGGTGGCCCCGGTCGACTCGGTGGAATCCAGCACCCGCACCCGGTAGTCGGTCAGCCGCAGGTCGGCGACCTGTGGGTAGTGCACCTGGAGCGCTGCCCGCAGGGCGGCGTCGAGGGCGTTGACCGGGCCGTTGCCCTCACCGGTCGTGACCACTCGCTCTCCCTTGACGACCATCTTCACCGTCGCCTCGGCGACGATCTCCTCGGAGGCGCGCCGTTCGGTGAAGACCCTGAAGGACTCCAGCACGAAGTAGTCGTGCGACCAGCCGGTGGCCTCGCGGACCAGCAGCTCGAACGAGCCGTCGGCGGCTTCGAAGTGATAGCCCTGGTGCTCCATGCGCTTGATCTCGTCGAGCACCGTCGTGACGTGCTCGTCGGTGACCTCGATGCCGAGCTCGGCGGCCTTCTGCACGATGGTGGCCTTGCCCGAGAGCTCCGAGACGACCATCCGTGTGTGGTTGCCCACCTCGACGGGACTCTGGTGCTCGTAGGCGTCGGGTCGGCGGGCCAGCGCCGAGGTGTGGAGACCTGCCTTGTGCGTGAACGCGGAGGTGCCCACGTAGGGGCTGTGCGGGTCGAGGCTCACGTTGACGACCTCGGCGATGTGGTGCGAGATGGGGGAGAGCTGCTGGAGGCGTTCCCCGTCGAGCACGGGGATGCCCATCTTCAGGACGAGATCGGGGATCACGGTCGAGAGGTCGGCGTTTCCGGTGCGCTCCCCGTACCCGTTGATGCATCCCTGGACCTGCCGCACCCCTCGGTCCACGGCGGCCAGCGACGAGGCAACCGCGCATCCGGCGTCATTGTGGAAGTGCACCCCGAGCTCGGCCGCCGGCAGCGCCGCCTGGACGGCGTCGAGGGTGGTGGTGATCTCGCCGGGGAGCCGTCCTCCGTTGGTGTCACACAGCACGAGCCGCTCGGCGCCGGCGTCGAGGGCGGCGCGCAGCACGGCCAGGCTGAACTCGGGGTTGGCGGCGTAGCCGTCGAAGAAGTGCTCGGCGTCGAAGAAGACCCTGCGATCGTGCTGCTCGAGGTAGGCGATCGACTCGCCCACCATGGCGATGCCCTCGTCGAGGTCGGCCCGCAGGGCTTCCTTCACGTGGTAGTCCCACGACTTGCCGACGATGCAGATGATCTCCGTCTCGGCTTCGAGCAGGGCATGGAGCTGAGGGTCGCCGGTCACCGACCCACGCGGACGGCGGGTCGAACCGAATGCCGTGAGAGTCGCCGTCCCGAGGTCGAGCTCGGACTTGGCGCGCTTGAAGAACTCGTCGTCCTTCGGGTTGGCCCCTGGCCACCCGCCTTCGATGTAGCCCACGCCCAGGTCGTCGAGCAGCGAGGCGATGCGCAGCTTGTCGGACACGGTCAGCGAGATGCCCTCTTGCTGCGAGCCGTCGCGCAGGGTCGTGTCGTAGATCTCGAGATCGGGATGTGCCATGTGTCAGCTCCTCGCGGGCAACAAAAAACCCTCCGCCGAGGCGCAGGGTGGGTGGGCGCATACGGATATGTGCGTATGCGCTCAGGGAATGATGATGCCGAGGTCGATGGTCATGTCCGCACCAAGTGTGGCGTCATCGGGCCTGCGCGTCAACCGTGGCCGCCGCCGGCAGGAGGAGCGTGAACTCGGTGCCGGAGCCGGAGGACGACACGGTGAGGTCGCCACCCATCAGGTGAGCGAGCCTGCGGGAGACGAACAGGCCCATGCCGACGGATCCCGGCTGCGGCCGAGGGGCCTGGCCGGTGTAGAAGCGCTCGAAGAGCCGGTCGAGGTCGTCGGGTTCGATCGTGCCACTGTCCCAGACGCTGATCGTCGCCTGCCCGTCTCCCGAGGCCGTCCGCACCTCGATCTGCTCGCCGCCGTGGGTGATGGCGTTGCCGACCAGGTTGCGCACGACCTGGCGGACCCGCACCGGGTCGGCGGCGGCGACGCTGCCCGGCGTCTCGATGGCCCGCAGCCGATGGTGCTCGAAGCGATCCCGCATGGCGACGACCACCTCCTCGGCGACGCTCGCCAGCGAGACGGGCTGCTGGTGGATCGACAAGGTCCCCGCCTCCACGCGGGCCGAGACGAGCAGGTCGTCGATGATGTCGGCCATGTCGCGGCTCTGGCGGGCGATGAGCTCGATGAACTCGCGTTCGTCCGCGACGTCGAGCTCGAGCAGTGCCTCGGCGAAGCCCAGGATGGCCGTCAGCGGGGTCCGGAGCTCGTGCGACACGGCCGCGATCAGCTCGTCCTTGGAAGCCACGAGCCGCTCGAGCTCGTCTCGTTGGTCCGTCGACTTCCACAACGCCCCCAAGATCCGGGCGGCGGTCTCCAGCAACTCGACATCGGCAGGGTGGAAGTGCTCCACTCGGGAGTAGGAGAATCCGAGGACGCCGCGCCAGACGCCATCGATCATGATCGGGATGTTGCACTCGGCGATGACGTCGTACTCCCGATAGCGGGCCTGCTGGCTGGTACCGGTCTCATCGATGCGATAGAAGGCAGCCTGGCCCGCCGCCAGCGCCTCCCGCGCGTGGGCCAGCTCCTCCCACGGCACGAGCTGCCATTCGCGGAGATCGGCAGCGCTCACGCCATCTGCGTAGACCTCGAAGAGCACCGATGTGCAGGGTCCCCGCACCGGGTCGTCGACGTTGCGCGAGACGAACACCGACGTCGCATTGGACGCCTGGAGGAGGGCGCTCATCGCCGCTTCGGGGGCGTCCCCTCCGTCGCGGTGCAGGAATTCGGAGCAGGTGGCGATCGCCTCGTGGAAGAGGGCGAGCCGGCGGGCGTCGGCGGCCCGGCGCTCCAGCTCCGTGGACGTCCAGTGCACGAGCCACGCGCCGATGGCGAAGGTGATGGCGCCCACTGCCGATTGCAGGATGGCGTACTGGAGCGAGATGTCTCGCATGGTGATGATCCAGATCGACCACCCCAGCGTGGCGGCACCCAACGACGCCACGTGCAGGATCCAGAGCCGCTCACCCATGACGGCCATCACGAGCCCGATGACCACCACGACCACGATCGTCACCATCGGCGTCAAGCTCTGGACATCCAGGTCGGTCGACACGTCGAGCGCGCTCAGCATCAGCAGCCCGTAGGCGACGGGGTACATGAGCCACAGGGCATTGGGCGAGCGGCGGCGTAGCTGCCACAGCGGCACCGCGATGCTGACGACATAGGCCAGCCGGCTGGGGGTGAAGGCGGAGACGCCGCTGAGGGCCCCGATCGTCACGTCGAGCAGGAAGATGATCGGTGACACGATGAGCGAGGTGCGCAGCACCGTCAGGTTCACCAGGCTGCGCGGGTTGATCGAGGCTGCGGCGCGTAGCGACGCCGATCGACGCAGGTCCTGGACCAAGGCTCCCCACTCGTGAGACGAGGTGCAATGTAGCGCTCGTTTCCTGGACCCGCTCTCGACCCCCTGGTGCGCTCGTGATACGCTGCCCGCATGAACGACGTGACGCTGCGCTCGTGGTGGTGGACGACCGACTGACGCCGCGCGCCGTGTCCACGACGATTCGATCCGGCGTTCGGCCGGATTTTTTTCGTCCTTCCGACTCATTCGAACGAAAGTGACATCGTGACCAGACAACGGGTCTTCTCCGGCATCCAGCCCACCGGCGACATCCACATCGGCAACTACATGGGGGCGTTGCGCAACTGGGTGTCCATGCAGGATGCCTACGACGCCATCTATTGCGTGGTCGACCTCCACGCGCTCACGCTGCCGCAGGACCCGGTCGAGCTCTCGTCGGCCCGACTGCGGACGGCCAAGATCCTGCTGGCGTCGGGCATCGACCCGCAGCGGTCGCTGCTCTACCACCAGTCACAGGTGCCGCAGCATGCCGAGCTGTCGTGGATCCTCGGAACCGTCGCCTCGATGGGCCACCTCGGGCGGATGACGCAGTACAAGGAGAAGGGCGACAAGGGCGGTCAGAACCTCGGTCTGTTCGCCTACCCGGTGCTGATGGCTGCCGACATCCTGGTGCATCGGGTCCACGCGGTGCCGGTCGGCGACGACCAGACCCAGCACCTCGAGTTCACCCGCGACCTGGCCGAGCGATTCAACTCGCGCTACGGCGACCACTTCCCCCTGCCCGAGCAGGTCACGCCCGGCGTCGGCGCCAGGGTCATGTCGCTGAAGGACCCGCTGGCCAAGATGTCGAAATCGGATCCGGATCCCAAATCGCGCATCCTGGTGATCGACGATCCCGACGTGATCCGCAAGAAGGTGAGGAGCGCGGTCACGGACTCAGGGTCCGGCGTCGAGTACGACCTCGAGAAGAAGGCCGGGATCAGCAACCTGCTGGACATCCTGTCGGTGTTCACGGGTCGGTCGGTCGACGACCTGGTGGGTGAGCACCACGATCTCCAGTACGGCTCGTTCAAGGATGTCGTGGCCGAGGCCATCATCGAGGGCCTCTCGCGGCTGCGCCAGGCCTACAAGGAGCTGGACGACCACGAGGTCGAGCGGATCATGACGATGGGCGCCCTCGATGCCCGCCGGCGAGCCGAGGAGACCATGGTCGCCATCCGCAAGGCGGTCGGACTGAACGCCTGA
>JBPEXB010000383.1:0-1795 GCA_052032125.1 Acidimicrobiia bacterium | reverse complement strand
ATGCGTGGCGCGGCCTGGAGTGGTCCGGCCATGCGTGGCGCGGCTTGGAGTGGTCCGGCCATGCGTGGCGTGGTCACGCGTGGCGTGGTCTCGAGTGGGCCGGTCACAGCTGGCGCGGCCTCGAGTGGGCTGGCCACGCCTGGCGTGGTTTGGAGTGGGCGTAGCCCTTCCTCCCTGGAAGCCCGCCGCTACCTTCAGTAGTCTTCTGACCCTCCAGCGTGGTCAGGTGAACAGCAGGTCGGGCGCATGGGCCAACAACAGAGAGCAACGTGGGCGTTCGCACTCTTCGTGTGCGCTCTCGGCGCGTCTCTGTGCGCCGTCTCGATGCAGTTCGAGGCGCCGCTAGACCGTCCGTTCCAGATCAACTGGATGATCTTGGCGGTTGCGTTCGGTCTTGCCGAGCGCTACTCGGTGAACCTGGAGGTTCGCCGCGACGCTCACTCGCTGACCTTCTCGGAACTGCCGCTCACCATCGGACTGGTGTTCACGGACCCGACCGGACTGATCCTCGCCCGGGTCGCCGGCGCCGCGATCGGTCACGCGATCGTGCGTCGACCGCGGATCGTCAAGTACGTCTTCAATGTCGGCCAGTTCGCTCTGGACGTGGGCGTGGCGGTACTCGTCTTCCACCTGATCCTGGGCAACGAGAACCCGATCGAGCCGATCGGGTGGGTTGCAGGCCTCGCTGCGGTCGGAACGGCGCATCTTGCAGGATGGCTGGCGGTCTCGACCGTCATGCGACTCGCAGGTGCCCCCGTCACCCTGCGCAGTGCGGCCGAGGTCCTGGCCGTGTCCGGGACCGCTTCGCTCGCCGAGTGCGCAGTCGCACTCGGTGCGGCGTCAGCCTTGTGGAGGGACGGCCGTTCCTGGGTCCTGCTCCTCCTCATTGGCTGCGGCCTCGGCTACTTCTTCCTGTCCTTCCTCAGAATCCGGGAACGCCACCAGGCGCTCGCGAATCTCCATCAGTTCACGACAGGCCTCACGGCTGACCACCCTGAGGGCCCCATTCGTGCAGTGCTGGCAGGAATTGCCGACCTCCTGCGGGCATCGAGGGTGATCGTGCTGATCCCGGATCGGGGACAGCTGCAGCGGATCGAATTCGACGGTGAGTCGCTGACTCGCCATCAGGACAACTCGAGCTTGTCGAATCTCGACCTGATGCGCTCGCTCGGGACTGCGCGACGAGACTCGAACTCCGACGTCGGAGAACTCCTCGGCCCGCTGCACGAGGTGCTGTCCGGTGACGCCATCGCCGCGACCCTTCCGATGCGCGATCGGGACGGCCTGATCATCGCCGCCGGCCGTATGTCCGATGCCCGTGGGTTCGACGACGAGGACGTCCAGTTGCTCGAGACGGCCGCCGGGCACGCCGGCGCCGCCCTCCACAACGCACAGCTCGTCGACAAGCTGCGTGAGGAAGCGCAGTTCCGTGCCCGCCAGGCGCTGACCGACGACGTCACCGACCTGCCCAACCAGCGAGCGCTCGTCGAGCAGCTGGAGGGCCAGCTGACCTCACGTAGTGAGCTGGCGATGGTCACGGTCCGCGTGAACTCGCTGCGAGAGGTGAACGAGACGCTCGGCCGTGCGATGGGCGACGAGATGCTCCGCCAGGTCGCAGCCCGGTTGCAGCCGGTCGGCCGGCGCGCCTGGTGCGCCCGCTCCGCCACCGACGAATTCACGCTCATCATCCCCGGCGGCCAGCAGGAGGCGAGCGAGTTCGCCGACCGCATCGTCGAGGCCTTCGAGCTGCCGGTGCTCTGCAACGACGTCGCCCTCGCCGTGATCGTCGGCATCG
>JBPEXB010000382.1:0-14036 GCA_052032125.1 Acidimicrobiia bacterium | reverse complement strand
TACTCGGTACGCCCGGCGGAGCAGGGCGGCACTCAGTACGCCCCGGCGAAGCCGGGGCTACTCGCTCAGGCCTGCCGCGGCGTCCATGACCAGACGAGCGACGGCGTCGCGGTCCTGCTCGCCGGGGAAGCGATACGTCGGTCCATGCACGTGCACGGCGCCGACCACCCGCTTGCGCCCGTTGACGATCGGGGCCGCCACCGAGCTGATGCCATCGACGAATTCGTCCACCACCCAGGCATGGCCCCGCTCTTCGATGGTCGCGAGCCGGGACCTGATGGCGTCGGGCTCGACGACGGAGCGTGCCGTGTAGGGCTCGAAGGGACGCTCGAGATAGCGGTCCAGGCGATCCGCCGACCACCCGGCCAGCATCACGAGCCCGGATGGCACGACGTGCATGGGGAGCAGCGTCCCGGTCCAGTCGCGTACCTGGACGTCGTTGCCGGCGCTCTCCTGGGCGATGTAGTGCACCTGGTAGCCGTCGGGTACCGACAACCCGGCATCCTCGCCGATCTCGCGCGCCAGCATGCGGAGGTGCGGGCGCGCTCTCGCCGCCAGGTCGGCGGCCGGCTGGCCGGTGCCGGCGAGTCCGGTCACCGTCTCTCCGATGCGGTAGCGGCCGTCCGCCGCCACCCGCTCGACCGCGCCGACCTGCTCGAGCGTCTTCAGGATCCGGGCGACGGTGCTCTTCGGGAGATCGACCCTGGCCGCCAGTTCGGTCACGCCGATGCTGCCGGTGGCCACCGCCTCGAGCAGCAAGAAGGCCCGCTCGATCGACTGCACTGCGGCCATGATTCCTACCTCCGTACAGGTGGTTCGCCCTGTCGTCCCACCTGTCGGGACCGTACCACATCGTGGAACACGGGCCTTCGACGAGTCGCCGTCAGAGCAGCCCGAACCAGGGCTGGCGGTCCAGCTCGCCTTCCAGCACCGCTCGATCGTCGGCATCCTCCAGGGCGGCGGTCTGCTGTTCGGCCAAGTGCCGCTGCTCGGACGCCGCCGCTCGATCGCCGGTCGCCGCCAGCGCTCGGGCGAGCGCCTCACGAGCGAACGGCTCATCCCACGCCTCCATCTCGCCGGGATGCGCCTCAACGAGTTCGAGGCACCGGCGGGCGTGCCGAAGCGCCAGATCGTGCTCCCCCACTTTGACGGCCATGCGGGCGATGAGGTGCTCGCCGCGGGCGGCATTGGCCATGGTGCCGACCGTTCGCCAGTGGTACGCGGAGGCAAAGGCCGAGTAGAGCATCAGCTCGCGTTCCAGGAGCGGGCTGTCGGGTCCGAATGACTCGTCCTCGATCCGATCCCACATGCCGTTGTTGAGCTGCACCCCGAACCAGCGATGGAGGTCTCGCTCGTCGACCATCCGCTCACCGACCTCGGTGGTGAGCTGATACCACCCGTCGAAGCCGTATTCGCGGGCGAGCGTCACCTGCGCGTCTCGCAACGAGAACTGAGGAGCGGGCAGGTCGATCCCTGGGTGGAACGCCCGCACCCGATCGGCTGCGTCCGGATCGCCGGCGCGGACGGCGCGCTGCAGGTCCTTTGCCTGCCGCTTGAGCTGGGTCAGGTTGGGGTTGGCCGGGAGCGGCCTGGTCTCGAACGTCATGCGACCTCCTCTCTCGGGACGACGTCCCAGCCCGCGTCCGCTGAAGAGGGCAGAAAGAAGATCGTGATCCTCGTTCCGGATCGGGTGAGCTCAGCTCTTGCCGCGGACAGGAGGCGCCCCGATGCGCACTACCGCCAGGCTAGCGGGCAACCATCCGCGCCCTGGACCGGCTCCGAACAATCTCCATGGAGACGTTCCCCGCCTTACAGGGCCGGAGCCTCGAGCGCCGGGACTACGAGATTCCGAGCGGCCTCGAGGGTCGGTGGAACCTGCTCTTCGTGCCATTCCTGCAGCGCCAGCAGCGAGACGTGGACGCGTGGTTCGATGCGCTCGGCGACCTGGAAGCCAAGTACCCCGATGTCGCCGCCTACGAGATCCCCCTCCTGCGCCGGTTCCCGAAGCGCTATCGCCGGTGGATCGATGACGGGATGCGGGCGGGCATCCCCGACCCCGACGTACGGGCCAGGACGATCACGGTCTACACCCACCGAGCCAGGTTCCTCGAACGTCTGGGTCTCGACGACGAGACGAAGATCTGGGCGGGCCTGGTCCATCGGGACGGTGCCGTCGTCTGGCAGGCCGTGGGCCCGGTCACCCAGGTGGCCCTGGACTCCCTCTTCGCAACGCTCGAGGGTCTGCGCAGCCCGAGCGACTGACCCACGGCCTGCGTTGAGTACGCTCCCCCGATGCCAACACCCCACATCTCCGCCTCCGACGGCGATTTCGCCGAGGCGATCCTCCTTCCTGGCGACCCGCTGCGGGCTCGCCACATCGCCGACACCTTCCTGGACGACGCCCGCCAGGTCACGGCGGTGCGCAACATGCTCGGTTTCACCGGCTCGTACCAGGGCATGCCCGTATCCGTCATGGGCACCGGCATGGGGATTCCCTCGGCCTCGATCTACGTCACCGAGCTGATCCGGTTCTACGGCGTCGAGCGACTCATCCGGGTCGGGAGCTGTGGAGCCATCGACCCCGATCTCCAGCTGCGAGACACGGTGCTGGCGATCGGCGCCGCCACGGACTCCGGGACCAACCGCACCCGGTTCGGTGGCTGGGACTTCCCGGCCACCGCCGATTTCGGGCTTCTGCGATCGGCGGCCGAGGCAGCGGAGAGGTCGAACACCAACGCTCGCGTCGGCAACGTCTTCTCGAGCGATCTCTTCTACAACCCCCGCTCCGACACCGTCGAGATCATGAGCTCGATGGGCATCCTGGCGGTGGAGATGGAGGCGGCCGGGCTCTACGGGATCGCTGCACAGGAGGGCGTCAGGGCGCTCGCCGTCCTCACGGTGTCGGATCACATCGTGCGCGACGAGCAGACCAGCTCCGACGAGCGCGAGCGCACGTTCGACGACATGATCCGCCTGGCGCTGGAGGGTCTGCGGATCGACGCCGGCTGAGCCGACCGGGGTACCGTCGGCACCGTGAGCATCGAGGTCGAGCAGGTCGCCGAGCGTCGCGTGCCGACATGGGTTCTCGGCGTGGTGTCGGCGGCGGCCGCTGTCGGGGTCACCCTGGTGTTCGTCGCCCTCGGCTCGGGGACGTCGGAGCCTGATGCGACCGAATCGGGAGGCATCGTCGAACGCCGCCTCTCCGATCAGGTCCCGGGCCTCTCCGGCACGCTGCACGCCGTGCTCAGCATCAACCGCACCGCGACGTACCTCCGCTGGCCGGCCGACGCGGCCTCACCGGAGCTGCATTCGATCGCATCGACGGCTGCCCGGTTCAACGCCGACGTGTCGCAGATCGGGCTCATCACCTTCTTCAACGACGAAGCGGGCGACCTCCGGGTGGGTATGCCGCCGGCCATGCGAGGGATCACCCCGGACGTCACCGCTTTCGCCTGGCACGACGACGCACCCGACCGCATCGCCGTCACCCGCACGCTGGAGGGCGGTTCGCTGTGGGTCGCCGAGCTGCTCCCCGAGACGTATGCGGTGCTGCGCATCGGCGCCGTGGAGCGCGGGAGCGAGGTCGTGGCCTACGGCGAGTGGGGGTTCGCCCTCCATTCCGCCCCGGACGCCGACGGCAATCAGGAGACGATCGTGCTGACGCCGGACGGCGACGAGGTGTCCCGCCTCCCCGGCCTCGTCGTCCACAGGTCGGGAGGGCCCGACGGCGGCGTGCTGGTCGCCGAGCCCGACGGCGACGGCCGTGCCGCCACCTCGACGGGCGCCGGCGCCGTGCTGGTGCGGGTGGAGACCGCCGGCGGATTGCTGGCGGTGGCGATCTCCGACGACGGCAGCTCCTACGCCGAGCTGGCCGACGGTGCCGAGCCCGGGCGCGACGAACTGCTGATCGTCACACCCGAGGGGTCTCGCACACTGGACGGCGCAGACCCACGCGACTGGGATCCCTCGGGCCGGTTCCTGGCGACGATCGCGAGCGGCCAGATCATCGTGGTCGATGCGACCAACGGCCGAGCCCACACGGTCGGGCTGCCGGCTGCTCGGATCGGGGACGTGCGACTCACCGGCTGAGGTCAGGCACCCCAGCGGTAGACCATCACGATGAACGTGAACACCAGCAGCAGAGTGTCGAGGATGCCGAAGCCGGCGGCTCGTTTGAGCAACCCGTCGGCCGTGGCGCGGTCGTCCTGATCGAACGCGCTGGCGGTCTGCTCGGCGAGCGGCCCGAAGACACGGATGCCGAGCGCGGCGCCCACGACGACCATGAGGATGCCGACGACGACGAAGGCATCGCCGTACCCGTAGACGCCGTCGGACACGCCGACGAGGCCGAACCCGGTGATGAAGACCACGATGGCGGCCGGCGGATACACGTGCTTGCCGAGCCCCACGATCATCCGTTGCCAGTTGGCCGCCGGCGCTCCACCGATCGCCGAGACCCGGGGCGTGACGTACGCCTGCGTGACCGATGCGCCGAACCAGGCAGCCGCTGCCAGGATGTGGATCAGCAACAGAATCGTCTCCATGAGACCTCCCTCTCCCGGATGGGAACCTAGCGCGAGGTCCTTCTCACCAGGCGGTTCGTGGCACCCGAATTGGCGGTTCGCGTGTCACAGGCGACCGGTAACGTGTGCGGATGCCTGCACCACCCCTGAACGGACCGCCGCTCGTCGAGGCCCGCGACCTGACCAAACGATTCGGGGATTTCGTCGCCGTGGACGCCGTCGACTTCGAGGTGGCCCAGGGCGAGGTGTTCGGGTTCCTGGGACCCAACGGCGCCGGCAAGAGCTCCACGATGCGCATGATCGGGGCCGTCTCCCCTGTGACGTCGGGCCACCTCACCGTGTTCGGGCTCGACCCGGGCGGCGACGGCAAGACGATCCGCGGCCGACTGGGCGTCGTCCCACAGGACGACACGCTCGACATGGAGCTGACGGTCGAGGAGAACCTCTACATCTACGGGCGCTACTTCGACCTCCCCCGAAAGGAGATACGCCCGCGGATCGACGAGCTGCTGAAGTTCGCCCAGCTGGAGGAGCGCCGCCACTCCAAGGTGGAGCCGCTCTCGGGCGGCATGAAGCGCCGGCTGACGATCGCCCGCGGTCTCATCAATCGCCCCGACCTGCTCATCCTCGACGAGCCGACCACCGGTCTCGACCCCCAGGCGCGCCACATCCTCTGGGACCGGCTGTACCGGCTCAAGCAGGACGGCGTCACCCAGATCATCACGACCCACTACATGGACGAGGCCGAACAGCTCTGTGACCGGCTGGTGATCATGGACCGGGGCAAGATCGTCGCCGAAGGCTCACCGCGCTCGCTCATCGAGTCCCACACCACTCGCGACGTGCTGGAGGTCCGGTTCCCACCGGGTGAGCTCGACCACTTCGCGCCGGAGCTCGACGGCATCGCCAAGCGGCTCGAGGTGTTGGCGGACCGTGCGCTTCTCTACACGGAGGACGCCGACCAGACGATGTCGGACGTGTATGCCCGAGGCCTCGCTCCTGAGAGCACGGTGGTGCGGCGGAGCACCCTCGAGGACGTGTTCCTCAAGCTGACCGGCCGGACCCTGGTCGACTGATGGCGACTCCGCTCGCCATGCGGGTCATCGAGTCCAAGGCGCTCACCTACCGCAGGGTGTGGAGAGCCTCGGTCTTCTCCTACTTCCTGTCGCCGGTGCTGTTCCTCGTGGCGATGGGATTCGGGCTGGGCTCCCTGGTCGATCGGGGCGACGGATCGGCGACGATCCAGGCGGCCTCGTATGTGGCGTTCCTGGCTCCCGGCCTGATGGTGGCCAACGCCATGCAATCCGGCACCGGCGAGGGCTCGTTCCCGGTCATGGCGGGCATGAAGTGGATCAAGACGTACCACGCCACGCTGGCCACGCCGATCGGGTCCCCCGGCCTCGTCGCCGGGCACTTCGCCTGGATCGGCATCAAGATGGCGCTCGTCGCCCTCGTGTTCGGCCTGGTTGCCACCGTGCTCGGCGCCATGTCGGTGCTCGATGCGTTGGCGGTCACCCCGGTGGCCATCCTGGTCGGCCTGGCGATGGCGGCTCCGATGACCGCGTTCACCGCCACTCGGGACACCACCGAGGGACTGACCGCCGTGTTCCGTTTCCTGGTGACGCCGATGTTCCTGTTTTCGGGAACGTTCTTCCCGATCGACGTCCTGCCCGGTTGGATGCAGCCGGTCGCCTACGTGACACCGCTGTGGCATGCCGTCGAGATGGCCCGGCGGTTCTCGCTGGACTGGGAGTCGACGCTCCCCCTCTGGCAGCACGCCGGGTATCTGCTGGTGCTCTTCGCCGTGGGTGCCTTCCTGTCACTCCGGTACTTCACCCAGAAGCTGCTGCCATGACCAGTTCGACCCTCGTCGCCCGAGTCGTCCCGCCGCCCTTGGTGGGGATCCGCGCCCAGCGGCTCCTCGAGCGGAACCTGCTGGTGTACCGGCGCAGCTGGCTGGTGGTCGTGTCCGGGTTCTTCGAGCCGGTGTTCTACCTGTTCTCGCTGGGGGTGGGGATGGGCCAGTTCGTGGGCGACATCACCGGGCCGGGCGGGGTGGTCGTCACCTATACCGCCTACGTCGCCCCGGCGCTCCTCGCCGCCTCGGCGATGAACGGCGCCGTGTTCGAGTCCACGATGAACATCTTCTTCAAGCTGAAGTACGGCAAGATCTACGACGCCATCCTCTCGACCCCGCTCCAACCGTGGGACATCGCGCTCGGCGAGATCGGATGGTCCCTCATCCGTGGCCTGCTGTACTCGGCAGGGTTCATCATCGTCATGTTCGCCATGGGCATCGTGAACTCGCTGTGGGCGCTGCTGGCCGTTCCCGCCGCCACCCTCATCGGTTTCGCCTTCGGGGCCGTCGGCATGGCGGCGACCACGTTCATGAGGTCATGGCAGGACTTCGACCTGGTGACGCTGTTCACGCTGCCGATGTTCCTCTTCAGCGCCACGTTCTTCCCGCTCGACGTCTACCCCGAGGCGGTCCAGTGGCTCACGCAGATCTCGCCGCTGTACCACTCGGTCGAGGTCATCAGGGCCTTCACGCTCGGCGGCTTCGACGTGTCGCTCGTCGGCCACTTCGCCTTCCTGATCACGATGGG
Organism: Acidimicrobiia bacterium; assembly: GCA_052032125.1. Lineage (GTDB taxonomy): Bacteria > Actinomycetota > Acidimicrobiia > Spongiisociales > Spongiisociaceae > JBPEXB01. The sequence continues at coordinate 6,907 of JBPEXB010000382.1, read as the reverse complement.
CGCCATCGGGCTGCGGATCGCCGGCCGCCGCCTCGAAGGGCTGCTCAAGCCCTGAGGCTCAGCGGGCCTGTTTGGTGAGCTCGACCAGCTCCGGATACCGGCGGTCGACGACCTTCCAGGTGCCGGGCCGGCCGTAGAGCTGGCGGACCCGCAGCTCCAGCCGCTCCATGGTCGCCACGTCCCGGACGTGGCTGCGGGCGATCATGTCGGAGTCGAGCCGGATCGGCTTGGCATCGGAGAAGAAGATCACCATGACGTGCACGGGGAACCGGAACGAGCTGCCCTCGTACTGGATCGACTTGATCTCGGTGATCTGTCGGACCGAGCGCCGGCGCTCGCCGATCACCTGGCGCACCACGACGGCGTCGGTGCCGAAGTGGACCCAGCGCGGATGCCGCACGAGGGACTCGGCCACGGCCAGACCGGGCGCCAGCCCGATGAGGGCGATCAAGGCGATGAAGAGGGTCTGCATGTCGGATCCGACGCCGCCGCGAGAGAGCGCCCCGACGACGAGGCCGGCGACGACGGCGATCGTGACGACCACGGCCAAGGCCAGGAGCCCGGCACTGCGGTTCCCCTGGACCGTGAAGGCGCCGTCTTCGGCTCGATCGAAGGCCGGGAGCGGCAGCATCGCCGACTCTCTCTTCCCGGTGGCTGCCCACCGGTCCCACGTGGCGACGAACTTCACGTCGGGCTGGAACGACCCGTCGGCGAACGGCCCGAGGCCGGGCTGCCATCGAGCCCGGATCTCGTCGAGGGGCACCGATCGCGACTCGGTGTGTGACGAGCTCGTCCTGGATTGCTTCCACTCGAGCACGCCGCCGCTGATCGTCCAGGCGCCGATGAAGGCGCCATCCGGGTCCTGGTAGTGCGCCACCGAGCCGTCGTCGAGGCGGACGGCGACGAAGCCGACGACCCCCTCGATGATCAACCAGCGGCCGTTGGGATCGAAGCGGGCCTGGCCATTGGTCGTGTGGAACCTCGACACGCCGGCCACCGCCCGGTCCGGCACGATCACGACGCTCTCGGCACCCATGTGGTGCTCGCCGTGATTCTCGACCACCACATGGCGAGAACGGTCGGGTGAGACCTGGATCCAGGCGCGCGGCGTGGCCGGGTCGGTGGAGCGGAATTCCCATCCGCTGGCGGCGAAGGCCCATCCCATGTCGGATTGGATCGGCCCGAATCCGGATCGGGTTGAGTTTCGCGACCTTGTGCCTAGAAATGCACCTCGATCACGGGCGCGGTCTCGATCAGCCGCTGGAGCTCTTCCTGGGTGCGATACCACGAGGTGTGTGGCTGCGTGAAGATCGTTCGCCGGAAGCCGTGGTCGTGGATCTCGGTGGCGGTGGCGTCGATGTCGTGCCCGTCCACGTGCACCACGAGCCGAGGGTCGGCGCGCAGGTTGGCCAGCCAGTCTCGCGGTCCTGGCGTCCCGGTGATGATGAAGCGTCCTTCCACTCGGAACCACCAGATCTCGATGCGGCGGGGCTGCCCGCTCCTCCTCCCCCAGGTGGTGATGTCGATGGTCATGTGCGAGGCGAAGCGATCCAACTCGGTCGATGAGAACGTCATGGCGTCAACCGTAGAACTTCAACCACGAATGAAGTCAAGCGAGCTGCGTCTCGATCAACGCGAATCCATAACGATCACGTTGCGGATCACCGCCCCCGTGTTCACCTGATCGACCGCGGCGTTGATGTCGTCGAGCGGGAGAGTGTTGGTCACCATCGCATCGAGATCCAGCGTCCCGCGTCGGTAGAGGTCGATCAACGCCGGCACATCCGTGGCCATGCGGCTCGATCCCATCTTGGAGCCCAGGATGCGTTGGGAGGCGTCGCTGAACTCGACCGCCTCGAATTCGATCATGACCCCGGAAGCGGGCATGCCGACGATCACGACCGTCCCTCCCTTGCGGGCCATCGCCAGCCCCTGCTGGATGGCCGACTTCGCCCCGACGGTGACGAAGACGAAGTCCGGGCCGATCCCATCGGTGGCGGCATGAGCCATGGCCACTGCATCCCCAGCGCTTGCGTCGACGGTGTCGGTCACGCCGAACGAGCGGGAGGCGTCGAGCTTCGAGGCGACCAGATCCACACCGACGATGCGCTCAGCCCCGGCGTGCACGGCACCCAGCACGGCACCCAGGCCGACGCCGCCGACGCCGATGACCGCCGCCGTCGACCCCGGCGGCATGGCGGCCGTGTTGCGGACGGACCCGAAACCGGTGAGCACCCCGCAAGAGAGCAGACACGCCGACGTGAGCGGCACGTCGCCGGGAATCGCCACCACCTGGGACTCGTGGACCACGGTCTGCTCGGCGAACGCCCCTGTCTTGAGGCCACGGACGATGGAGCCCCCGGCGGCATCCTTGAAGGGGCTGGCGTCGTCGAAGTCACCGACGCAGAGATTGTCCTCGCCCCTCGTGCAGTGGAAGCAGCTCCCACAGGTGCGCAGGAGCCCCAGCACCACCGGTTGACCGGGGGCGACCGACGTCACTCCCGGACCAACCGACTCCACCACGCCGGCCGCCTCGTGCCCGTAGATCGCCGGGGTCTCCCCGCCCCACCCTCCGGCGGCGTAGATGATGTCGCTGTGGCACACGGCGACGGCGCGCACGTCGACTCGCACCTGTGCGGCCCCGGGAGCCGCGACCTCGACGTCCTCGACCGACAGCGGCGAACCGTGGGCACGGCACACGGCCGCTCGGGTCATCGACCCTCCCCGGGCTCGTCGTCCAGCTGGCTCCGCAGCTCGTCGATGCCGTCGCTCTCGGAGAGCCGCGAGTCGATCTTGTCCTCGATGGCGTCGAGCGGCGAGCCCTCCGCTTCGATGTCCTCCCGGATCATGTCGAGCCGCTCGGACGGCGTCGCTTCCAGCTCCGTCTCGCGCCGGGTCAGCTCCGCGTCGAGCTTGTCCTTCAGGTCGGAGATGCCCTCCTGGATGTCGGCAGCCTCCCGACGGAGAAACGCCTTGACCGAGTCCCAGAACGTCATGCGCGCAGCGTAGTTCGGTCGTCTCAGCCGGTGGGACCCGGCACCGTCGACCGAGTGACCCGCGCCGCCGCCAGCGCCACCGCCGCTGCGCCAACGATCAGGACCGGCCCGACGGCGCCGAAGCCCGCCCGCTCCGCCACCTGGCCCACGATCCACGGCAACGATGCCGCCCCGAGGCTGGCCGCGGCGAAGCCCCAGCCGACAACGGTGTCGCCGCGACCGCCGAAGCGCCGCACCGTGGTGGCCACCAGCACGGGGAACACGAGGGCGACGCCGGCTCCTGCCACGGGTAGGCCAACGCCCCCGGTGCCTGCTGGGTCGACCGTCATCCACACCATGCCGGCGACCAGCAGCACCCCCGCCGCGCTGATCATCGACGCCGGCGAGCGTCGGTCGCCGATGACCGCTCCGATGAGCCGGGCGGCCGTGAAACCGGCCCAGTAGAGGGCCGTCAAGATCGCAGCTGTGGTCGTCGCAGCTCCGCGGCCGTCGACGAGCCAGGTGAAGGCCCAGGCGCCGGCGCTCACCTCGACACCGGTGGCCAGGAAGAACGCCCCGAGGAACAGCACGACCGGGCCGCGGACGCCGTCGCCGTCCGCACGATCGACCGGTGGCGGTCCGGGCCAGGCGCGCCGCAGCGTGAGGACCCCGGCCAGCATGGCGAGGGCCCAGACCACCAGCACCAGGTAGCCCGTCCTCCACCCGCCCGCCGTGCGCAATGCCCAGGCCATGATCAGCGGTCCGAGCGTGGCGCCCAACCCGAACGTGGCGTGGAGCAGGTTCATCGCTCCCATCCCATGATGCCTGCCGACATGGGCGTTCAGGGTCGGGTCGAGGATCCCGTCGCCGATCCCGATGGCGGCGGCTCCGATGAGGAGGGTCGCCCAACTCCGGCCGAAGGCGATCGTGCTCGCACCGGCGGTCAACGCGACGTACGACAGCACGAGGCGCGGCCCGGTGGGGAGCCAGCGGGCCATGGAGCCGTTGGCGGCCGCCGTCACCACGAACCCGGCGATCGCCACCGCGATCACGATCCCGAGATCGCCGAGGGGCCGTCCGTAGTCCTGTCGGATCGAGGGCCAGGCCGTGCCCAGGAGGGCGTCGGAGGCGCCCAACCCGACGAACGCCACCAGCGCGATCGGGAACAGGAGGCGGGAGAGAGCAGCCATGGGCCAGGCAGGATACGAGTGCCGGCCCGGTCGGCGGTCGCCGGGGCGTCGCTACCCTCCCGGCCATGCCGGACTTCATCTATCAGATGTACAAGCTCAACCGCCATCACCCGCCGGACAAGCAGGTGCTCAAGGACGTCAGCCTGAGCTTCTTCTACGGGGCGAAGATCGGCGTGATCGGCCACAACGGGTCCGGCAAGACATCGCTGCTCAGGATCATGGCCGGCCTGGACGACGGGTTCACCGGCGAGGCGAAACTGATGGATGGCTACACCGTCGGGCTGCTCGAACAGGAACCGCAGCTCGACCCGGACAAGGACGTCATGGGCAACGTCATGGACGGGGTCGGTGAGGTCAAGCAACTGCTCGACGAGTACAACGAGGTCCTCGCCGGGTGGTCCGATCCCGATGCGGACTTCGAACGGCTCGGCGAGCGCCAGGCGCGGCTCGAGAAGAAGATCGAAGCGGCGGGCGCGTGGGACCTGGAGCGCAAGATCGAGGTGGCCATGGACGCCCTGCGCCTGCCGCCGGGTGACGCCGACGTCACGACGCTCTCCGGCGGTGAGCGCCGGCGAGTGGCGCTGGCCCGTCTGCTGCTCTCGGCCCCCGACCTGCTGCTGCTCGATGAGCCCACCAACCACCTCGATGCCGAGTCGGTGGCCTGGTTGGAGCGGCATCTGGAGCAGTACCCCGGGTCGGTGATGGCGGTGACGCACGACCGTTACTTCCTCGACAACGTGGCGGGATGGATCCTGGAGCTGGACCACGGCAACGCCTACCCGTTCGAGGGCAACTACTCCGGCTGGCTCGAACAGAAGACCGCCCGGCTGGCGCAGGAAGAGCGGGAGGAGTCGGCTCGCAGGCGCACGCTGGCCCGCGAGCTCGAATGGGTTCGCATGTCCCCGCGTGCCCGGCAGGCGAAGGGCAAGGCTCGCCTCTCCAGGTACGAGGCCCTGGTTGCCGAGGCCAAGGATCAGGTCGAGCGTGCCAAGCAGCTGGAACTGCAGATCCCGTTCACCCAGCGTCTCGGGGACGTCGTCATCGAAGCCGACGGTCTCCGCAAGGGGTATGGCGATCGGCTGCTGATCGACGACCTGGACTTCATGCTCCCGCCGGCCGGCATCGTGGGCGTGATCGGCGCCAACGGAGCCGGCAAGACGACCTTGTTCAGGATGATCACCGGTGCCGAGGAGCCGGACTCCGGCACGCTGACGATCGGCCCCACCGTCGACCTCGCCTATGTCGACCAGTCACGGGACGCGCTGGACGCGTCGAAGACCGTCTTCGAGGAGATCACCGGGGGCGACGATCTGATCACGATCGGCAACCGGGAGATGAACTCCCGGGCCTACGTGGCCTCCCTCAACTTCAAGGGCGGTGACCAGCAGAAGAAGGTGGGCAATCTGTCAGGCGGTGAGCGCAACCGGGTCCACCTGGCCAAGATGCTCCGGCGCGGCGGCAACGTGGTCCTGCTGGACGAGCCGTCGAACGACCTCGACGTGGACACGCTGCGGGCGCTTGAAGACGCGCTGGAGGCGTTCCCGGGGTGTGCCGTGGTGATCTCGCACGACCGCTGGTTCCTGGACCGGATCTGCACGCACATCCTGGCCTTCGAGGGCGAGAGCCAGGTCCGGTGGTTCACCGGCAACTACTCCGAATACGAGGAGTGGATGAAAGCCCAATTCGGCGACGACGCGCTGGAACCACACCGCATCAAATACAAGCCGTTGGTGCGGTGATCGTTCCTTAGGCTCCGGTGTACCTGGAGGTACAGGACTGCCGGATGTTCATCGAACGTCCCGCCCTGCTGGCCGTACTTTCGGCCCCGCTGTACCTGGAGGTACAGCCGAGCCTAAGGATCGCCCCGCGCTCACCCCGCCACGGACAGGCGGGTGACCATGCCGAGTTCGTAATGGTCGATCAGGACGCCATCGAACTCGGCGACGATCCGGCACGTGAACTCGTACTCGCCCGGACCCAGATCGGCCACGAACCGGGCAGACTCGCCCGCCCCCACCACGTCGCTGGCCGCCAGGACGTCCCCGTCGAGTGTGCTGATGACGATCGTGTGCGGCAGGTCGCCGAGGTTGGTGAGCGTCATGCCCACCGACCCCGCAGCCAGCACCGAGCCCGACGCCTCGATCGTGTACTCGTCGAGGTCGAAGTCGATCTCGCTCACCGGCCCGCCACCCCCGCAGCCAGTCAGGGCCAGCACCAGCGCGACGAGCGTCCCCCACCTTTTCATCCGGCCACCGCCCGGTCACGGGCCAGCTGCCGCACCCGCGGCACCGCCACCGCCATCGTCGTGCCGCCCGGCCCGGTGTCGACCAGCAACCCGGCGCCGATCGCCTCAGCCATCACCGTCACCAGGTACAGACCCAACCCGGTCCCGGCGCTCCAGCTGCGCTTCTCGAACTTCTCGAACGCCCGCGGCAAGAAATCGTGCTCGATGCCCGGCCCGTCGTCGCACACCAGCCAGTAGATCGCGTCGCCGGGGATCTCCCCGACCCGGTGCTGGGGCTCGAAGGACAGCTCGGGCGTGCAGACCAGCGTGACCTGCTCGGCGCCGTGCGTCATCGCGTTGTCGGCGAGCGAACCGACGATCTGACCGAGCACGGTCGTGTCGGTCCGCACGAGCGGCTCGTCGGCCGACGGCGGGTGGGAGGCGTGCTCGAGCCGCGGGTGCGCCGCCACCAGCCGCTCGCACACTTCACTCACCCCGCTGGTCGACAGCTCGAAGTT
>JBPEXB010000381.1:0-1680 GCA_052032125.1 Acidimicrobiia bacterium | reverse complement strand
GGTGGTAGTCGGGCCCGCTGAAGAGCGCATTGACGTCCACGACGCCGATGCAGCGATCCTCGGCGGCGCGCTGCGTGAGTTCGCCCATATCGACCAGCAGGCCGAGCAGATCCTCGAAGGCCTCCGGATCAGTGGTGCGGAGTTCCGGATAGAAGGCGTCGACCCCCCACGTGCCTGTGGTGATGGCCAGCACGACGGTCTCGGCATCGGCCAGTCGTTCGATCGTGTCGAACAGGTCGGCCACATAAGCCTCGAACTCCGCCAGGGCCGTCCGGCCACAGTCGAGGGAGTCGTCGCCGCCGCAGGAACCGGCGAAGTAGTCGCGCCACACGGGTGCCACGACCCGGCCGGGCTGGGGTTGGACCACCACCACCGTCGCCATTCCAACAGCCTCCTGAAGTCTCACCGACCCCTCGATGCGTGTGAGGGTGGTGCAGCCTCCGAAGCACGAGAAGCCGTCGACCGCGACCTCGACGCCCCTATCCGACTCGATCAAGGCGGCCAACTCGGTCGGCCAGCCGGACAGGTTGGCGACGCTGTCGCCCATCGCCACGACGGTGAGTGCCTGCTCGGCGGGCACCGTGGTCGATGTCGGCGTGGACGGAGAGACGCTGGAAGGCGTGGTCGTCCCGCTCGTGGTGGGCGTTTCCGGGGCTGCGTCCGCTCGTGCCGGGGCCCCTGTGCTGGTCGTGCCACACGCCGTGAGAACGAGCGACATGGCGACCGAGGCGTATGCGAGTCTGTGTCTCATGTGACGGAGGTGTCCGGATGGCCGCCAAGCCGGACACCTGGTGGATGAGATGAGCGTTGGATGATGTCTGACGAAGAGCGCGTCTTCCAGGCCACCTACCGGCGGTGTTACCCGGCCGTGCTGGCCTACTGCGCTCGTCGTCTGCCGCTCCATGATGCGCAGGATGTGGCCTCCGACGTGTTCGCCACCGCCTGGCGCCGCCGCGAGGTTCTCGGCGGCGTCGATGCGGAGCTGCCCTGGCTCTACGGCGTGGCAGCCCGGACGATCGCCAATCATCGGCGGGCGGGACGCCGCCGCGACCGGTTGGCCGAGCGTGCCGGCGGCATGATGGGACGTGCATGGGCGGGGGCCGAGGCCGTGGTCGTGCAGCGTTCGCAGGACGAAGAGATGATGCAGGCGGTGGCGCGCCTCCGGCGGACCGACCGTGAGGTACTGATGCTCGCCGGATGGGAGGGACTCGCCGCCTCGGACATCGCCTCGGTGCTCGGCATCACGCTCGCAGCAGCCGAGAAGAGACTCGTCCGGGCCAAGCGGCGCCTCGCGGCCGAGCTCGACGGCTTGCCCGCCGTCGCATCGATCACGAGGAAGGGCCTGCCGTGAACGACGTGGACCTGGCCTTCGAACGTTTCGTCGCTGCGAATCCGATCGACGATCCCATGCGCCTGGTGGCAGATGACGCCCTCGAGGTCGAGGTGGGCACGCTCGCCCAGCGCGGTGTCAGCCGCCGACCATTGGCCCGGCAGCGAGCGTGGTTGGCCGTAGCGGTGTTCTCGTTGATCGTGACGTCGGCGGGGTTGCTGTTCGCCGCTCGCTCGGATCAGGATGTCAGCGGCGGCGCCGGCCCGGTCGAGGTGGTCGACGCGTTCTTCGCTCGGTGGAACGCCCGGGATCCGGATGCTGCGATGGCGCTCGTGGATCTCGAGGTGCTG
>JBPEXB010000380.1:0-2527 GCA_052032125.1 Acidimicrobiia bacterium | reverse complement strand
TCGCTCGGGGCGGAGTTGGCGTGGCGTGAGGAGTTCGGCGAGGACGTCGACGCCCACTACCGCAACTGGGTGCTCCGCGACCCCGAGGGCAACGAGTTCTGCCTCGGTGGCGGATCGTGGCCGGAGGGTGTCGAGTCACCGTCCGAGGTTCCGACGACCCGTCCATGAACGACGACCGGGACGGCGGACGTACCGATCCCCTGGACTGCGTTCGCTGCGAGTCGTGATGGCGTCAGGAGAGTCGTGCGGATCGGTAGGTTCGCGACGTGCGGCGGTCGATCTTCGGTGTGCTCCTCGTGCTTGCGCTCTCGGGCGCGAGCTGCGGTGGCGACGCGAGTGAGACGTCCACGGCACCCGTCGACGAGTCCTCGACGTCGCAGCCGCCCGATACCTCGCAGACGACCGGCGGATCATTCGAGGAGACCGAACCCACGACGACGCCCACGTCCGCCGCACCATGCGACGAGGTGATCCGAGCCCTCGGCCCCGCCGAAAAATCGGAGGCGAACGCGCGTGCGCTCGACCTGATCGCCGAGGATCGTCTGGTCGGGCTCCTCCTCCCCGGTCACGATCAACGCGACCTGGTGGGACTCGACTACTTCGATGCACCAGAACAGCTGATCTTCCCGACGACCGCTGCGCCGGAACGTCAGCTCGAGTCACTTCGTGTCAATCGCTTCATCGAGGGCTACAACGCGACCTACGCCTTCGGGGTCGACTCGTACTCGCTGTACGCGCTGTCGTTCCCGTCGGCGGAGGCGTCGAGCGCCTACCACCGGGTCTACCTCGAGAGCGCCTGTTCCGAGGTGGCCCAAGACATGGAGCGACTCGGCGACACCGAGTCCGGAGTCACCTTCATCACCCGAGTCGGCCCGGAGACGTACACACACGCCGCCGTGGCTGTCGGCCCTGTTGAGCTGATCCTCACCTTGTGCGTGTGCATCGAGACCACCGACCACCGCCAGGTCTTGACCGACTGGGTCAGTGCGATCACGGCACAGTTGGCGGGACCGAACTCTGGAGAGATCTAGGTACCGTCACACCCGACGTGGCGCGCAGTGGGGTCGACCTGTTCGGACGTCGCGGTCACGGTTCCATCGAAGGCGAACGCCCGGCCGCCGAGAGTCCCTGGCTCCGCTGCACAGCTCTCTGCACCGGAATCAACAGCGTCGGCGATGTCATCACCAGGGGCGATGCTCGTCGTCGACTCGACGGAACCATTCGTTGTCTCACCGCCGCACGCTGCGAGGACGAGAACGATGACCATCGAAAATGCGGTCAGCCGACCCACGTGCCATCAGACGCTCCGGCCGTATTCCAAGTTCCCGGGCAGACTGACGGCGTGGCTCAAGGCGGGCACAACGACGCAGAACTGCGCTTCCAAGAGTTGTACGGGCCGTGGAAGCCGGCCTCGATCGAGGACCTACGCGACTGGTTCGGGCCGTGGAACCGACCCTGGTGGCTGGTCGGGGGCTATGCCATCGAAGCGTTCACCGGCACACCGAGGACGCACGGTGACATCGACGTGGGGATCTTCCGTCGGGACGTCCCATGTCTCCACGAGCACCTCGGTGAGAAGTTTCATCTCTGGTCCGCGGGCAGCGGGTCACTACGGCCGCTGCTGTACCCCGACGCGGGCATCGAGTCCCCGGAACTCCCGAGCTGGGCCGGACAGTTGTGGGTGCGCCGCCGATCGACCGAGCCGTGGTTGGTCGACGTGCTGACGACGGAAGACCGGGACGGGCGTTGGACGAGCCGCCTCGATCCAGACATCGTTCTCCCGATCGAGAATGTCGTCTGGATACCAGAGACCGGCCGCTTCGCTGGACTCAAGGTCCTGCGTCCCGAGTTCGTGCTCGCCTACAAGGCACGGCACAGCACCGAGAAAGACCGAGTCGACCTGGAGCAAACGCTTCCACTGCTCGATGCTCGCAGTCGCGAGTCGCTGCACGCCCTCATCTCCACCGCACATCCGGGGCACGCCTGGCTGGCAGAGATCGCCGACGCAGCGACGTAGGGGTGCCGTTCTCCGGCAGGAGGCCGCGCCGGATGTCGCCGTGATCGATATGAGGACGCGTTGGTGACCCGATCAGGCGCTGATCGGGTCATCCTGGCCGTCAGGCGGCCGCGGGTTGGGTGGGTCTGCCTTTCCATTCCTGGCCGTGGGGGTCGGTCGCGACCCACCGGTCTGTCGCTGGGTCTCGGTGCAGTTTCCAGCCGTGTTGGTGCAACAAGCGATGGTGGAATCTGCACAGCAGACAGCCGTTGGCAATCGTGGTGGGGCTGCCGTCGGCGCGTTCGTGGAGGTGATGCACGTCGCAGTGACGGGGGATGCGGGTGCAGCCCGGGAACACGCAGTGCCGGTCTCGGGCGGCGATCGCTCGTCGTTGGCGTTTGGAGAATCGCTCGGCGGCGTCGTTGGCGTCCAGCACGCGCGTCTTGCCCTCGAACAGGGTGGCGACGAGTGAGGCGTCGCAGAGCATCTGTTCGGCGGCGTTCTTTGCGAGGTTCCAGCCGTCACCGGCCA
>JBPEXB010000038.1:0-8063 GCA_052032125.1 Acidimicrobiia bacterium | reverse complement strand
CACGTCGAGCGTTCCTACGAGGAGTCCGTCGACACCTTCCGGGACGAGAAGGAAGCGATCGGCCGCCATGCGGCCCGCACCGTCCGCTCCGGTGAGACCATCATCCTCGACGTCGGGTCGTCGACATCTGCCCTGGCGAAGGCGCTCGTGGCCCGCGACGATCTCGCCGATGTCGTCGTCTTCACGGCCAGCCTCCCGATCGCCCTGGCGCTCGAGCCTGCGATCCCCCGCATCACCGTCGTCGTCACCGGCGGCACGCTGCGACCCAAGCAGCACTCGCTGGTCGACCCGATGGCCTCGATGATCCTGGACCAGGTGCACGCCACCACCGCCTTCATCGGCTGCAACGGCGTCCACCCCGATTACGGCATCACCAACGTGAACCTTCCCGAGGCCGGCTCCAAGAAGCGCATGATCGCCGCCGGCCAGAGCACCGTCGTGGTCGCCGACGGCTCGAAGCTCGGGAACATCAGCGTCGTCAAAGTCGCCGACCTGGCCGACATCGACCTCGTCATCACCGGCCCGTCCGCCCCCACCGAGGTGGTGGACGAGTTGCGGAACCGAGGCGTGGCGGTCGAGATCGCCGAAACCAACGGGGCACCCCCTGGCGCCCCACATCACAACGGAGGAAACGAATGAAGAAGCGATTGCTCTTGTTGTTCCTCGTCTTCTCGCTGGTTGCCGTTGCGTGCGGCAGCGACAGCGAGGGCGAGGACACGACTGCAGCAACCGAAGCGCCGCAGGAGACCGAGGGTACGACCGCCGCCACCACGGCGACGACCCAGGGCACCACGCAAGCCACCGAGCCGCCCGCCGAGGGCGATGTGGCCCTACGGTGGATGACCCGGCCCGACAACCCTGAGGAGGCTGCCGTGTACGGCACGATCTCCGATCAGTTGTCTGCGTCGCTGGACGGCATCAGCCTGACCTACGAGCCCGGCTCCAACGAAGGCGCCGGGTATCAGCAGACGCTGCTGACCAACCTCTCGGCCGGCACGGCACCCGACGTGTTCTGGATCCCGGGGACCGACGTGGCCGACTTCGCCTCCCGGGGCGTGATCCTCGACCTGCGTCAGTACGCGGACGCCGCCGGTCACAACGACGGCGACTTCTACCCCGGTCCGATGGGCCACCTGACGACGGACCTCGCCACCGGCCAGCCCGGCAACGCCCTCTGGGGTCTGCCGCGTGACGTGTCGACGTTCGCCCTCTACGTGAACCTGGACCTCATCGCCGAGGCCGGCGTGTCCAACCCGGTCGAGCTGGAAGCATCCGGCGAGTGGGACTGGGACGCCTTCAACGAGGTCGTCGACGGTGTCGCCGCCCTGGGTGGCGAGATCAAGGGCTACGGGCAGAGCGCCTGGTGGGGCCCCTACGGTGCCTGGCTGAACGCGGCCGGCGGCGGTTTCTTCAGTGATGACCGCACCGCCTGCGCACTCGACAGCGCCGAGTCCATCGCCGGGCTCACCGCCCTGCGCGACCTGTACTCCGGCGACGCCGTGATTCCCTACGGCGAGGATCCCGAAACGCCGTTCCGCGCCGGCACCGTCGGCATGTTCCAGAACGGCCGCTGGGCCACGCCCGGCATCCGGACCGTCGACTTCAACTGGGACGTCGTCGGCTTGCCGACCGGCCCGGCCGGCCCTGGCAACTGGCTGTTCTGGGGCGCCTATGTGGTGAATGCCAACACGGCTGATCCCGAGGCTGCCTGGCAGCTGGTCCAGGCCTTGACCGAGGCCGACGTGCAGGCCCAGATCTCGGCTTTGGGCGCCAACATCCCGAGCCGGGTCAGCCAGGACGCACTGGATGCGTTCCTCGGCTTCACGCCCCCCGCCAACAACCAGGCGTTCCTCGATGGTCTGGCGAACAACCCGACCACCGAAGGCCCGCTCTGGGTTGGCAGCTGGCCTGAGTTCGTCACGCTGATGGACAGCGAGATCCAGGCCGTCGTCACCGGGGCCCGCGACATCGCGGACTTCGAGGCGAACATCTGCTCGGAGACATCGGCCGCCTTCGGAGGCTGATCACACGCCAGTATCGGGGGGCCGGTCCGCCGGCCCCCCGTTCGGGCAAGGACAAGGAGGGAGGGAATGACCGCCGCCATCGGTGAAGCACCGGTGCTGGGCACCGACGCCGACCCGCGCTGGTTCGCGCCGCTGCTGGTGTGGCGCGGCATCGTGGCCGTGGCGCTGGCGGCACTCACCCTCGGCGCCGTCGTTCAGCGTGGTCTGGTCCTCGACGGGCCGATCCGCTGGGTGCTGGTGGCCGCACTGGCCGGAGCGACCGCCGCCGCCGTCATGGCCCTGTTGTGGACGCGCCGGCGGGACCACCGGGGGCGCGTGACCGGCTTCGCCCTCGACGGGCTGATCGGCGTGATCGCCGCCTTCATCGCCCTCAACCGCATGGACATCTTCACCGGGCTCGACGCCGTCGGCGACGAGTTCAACGGGAGCGCCTCCTGGCTGCTCCTCATCGTCCTCGGCTGGCTGGTGTCCGGCTTCGCCGACCGCACCGGCACGAACGCCGAGTTCGTCAAGACGGCCGCCCGCTACACGATGCTGGTCGGCCTGGCCGTCCTGCTGCTGACGATGAACCTCCTGGCGGGCATCCTCGAATTCGTCCAGCGGGCGGTCGGGACCGAGGTGATCGCCTTCACCGCGGTCGCCATCGTCGCCTTCACGTTCACCAAGATCCTCTGGGGCGACCGCGCCGCCGCCCTCTTCAACACCAACCAGAGCCAAGCCGAGACGCTGGAGGGACTGCTCTTCGTGGCTCCCAACGCCCTCGGCTTCCTCACCTTCTTCGCCGGCCCGCTGGTGGTGTCGCTGTTCATCAGCTTCACCGAGTGGGACGGCCTCACCGACGCCGTCTTCGTCGGATTCCAGCACTACGCCGACCTGCTGTCGGACGATCTGTTCCTGCGATCGCTGCGGAACATCTTGGTGTTCGGCGTGATCGCCATCCCGGCGGCCGTGGTTCCTGCGTTGCTGCTGGCGGCGCTCCTGAACTCGAAGCTCCCCGGGATGCGGGTGTTCCGTGCGATCTACTTCCTGCCATCGATCGCCGGGGTCGTGGGCGTCACCCTCATCTGGAAGCAGCTGTTCAACTCGACGGTGGGCTTCCTCAACTACGCCATCCTGCAGGTCACCGACTTCTTCAACGGCCTGTTCGGCTCCGGCCTCACCGCCCCGCAGCCGCAGTGGATCTCGGACTCGAACATCGCCCTGTTCTCGGTGATCATCCTCTTCGCCTGGCAGACCATCGGCTTCAACACGGTGCTGTTCCTGGCCGGCATGCAGGGCATCGACGGGGGCCTGTACGAAGCGGCCGACATCGACGGTGCCAGCCCTTGGGTGCGGTTCCGTCGCATCACCGTCCCGCTCCTCAAGCCGACCACCGTGTTCGTGGTCGCCACGACCACGATCCTGGCGCTGCAGCTCTTCAACGAGCCGTTCATCCTGCAGTCGCCGGCGCCGCCGGCCGGCCCCGGCAACTCCACGTTGACACCGGTCGTGTACCTCTATCAGAACGCCTTCCAGCAGTTCCAGATCGGCTACGCCTCGGCGGTCGCCTGGGCGCTGTTCATCCTCATCTTCGGTGTCACCCTCCTCTACTTCCGCCGGCAGGGCGAGGACGGGGTGCTGACCGCATGAGCGTCGACACGATGCCCGATCGCGACGCCCAGATCCGGCGAGATCGCCGGGGCCGGATCCTGCGCACGATCGTCACCCGGGGCGGCGCGTACGCGATCCTGCTCGGGTTCGCCGCCATCATGCTGTTCCCGTTCGTGTTCATGGTCGCCAGCGCCCTCAAGACCCCCGAGGACACGTTCCGCTACCCGCCCAAGGTCCTGCCGCGGAGCCCGAGCGTGGCGGAGATCGACGGGGAGGACGTCGAGCTCTTCGCCCTGCCGACTTCCGAGGGCACCCGTGAGGTCTTCCTGGCCGAGTCGGGCATCGAGGCCGGGTTGTTCGTCAACCCCAACGACCCCGAGGCCACCCTGGCCTGGCCACTGGCGCTCGCCTCCGACACCGGCACCACGGCAACCGTCGAGGGAGAGGCGCTGCCGGTCTTCTCGATCGACGGGCCCACCGGCACGGTCGAGCTGGCGCTGCAGCGCAACACATCGGTCGGGCGCTTCGTCGCCACCGACGATCCCGACGTGGTCACGTTCGCGGTGGTCCGCACCGCCGCCCGGGCGGAAGCCGTCGACCCGCAGTGGCAGAACTTCTCCGAGATCATCGAGCTGCGCAACTTCGACCGCTCGCTGACCAACACGATCCTGGTGACGATCCTGGTGGTGGGCGGCACGCTGTTCACCTCGATCATGGGCGGCTACGCCTTCTCCCGGGTGCAGTTCCCGGGCCGCGACAAGATCTTCGTCGCCTACATCGGGTCGATCATGATCCCGTTCATCGTCCTGATCGTCCCGCTGTTCCGGCTCATGGTCAGCCTCGGGTGGGTGAACACGCTCGGCTCGTTGGTCTGGCCGTTCCTGTTCAACGCCTACGGCACGTTCTTGATGCGGCAGTTCTTCGTGTCGATCCCCAAGGACCTCGAGGAGGCGGCCTTCATCGACGGTGCCAAGCGTTGGAGGATCCTCTGGGGCATCTTCGTCCCGCTCTCGTGGCCGGCCATCGCCACACTCGCCACCTTCATGTTCCTGTACGCCTGGAACTCGTTCATCTGGCCGCTGGTCTCGATCAACCTGGGCAACCCCGACGACTTCGTGCTCACGCTGGCCCTCCAGACCCTGGGCGGCCAGGCCGGTGAGAGCCCCAACCTGCTCTTCGCCGCCATCGTGCTCTCGGTCACGGTCCCCTTCCTCGTCTTCGCCTTCGCCCAGCGGTACTTCGTCGAGAACGTCGCCACCTCCGGGATCAAATGACCGATCTCACCCGCGCGGCACCGGCCACCCCGCGGTCGGGACAGCCGGGCCTCGACCATCCGCACCGTCGCCTCAACGCCCTCACCGGCGAGTGGGTGCTCGTATCGCCCCATCGCACCGAGCGGCCGTGGCAGGGAGCGGTGGAGGGTGTGGCGACGGAAGCTCGACCCGCCTTCGACCCCGACTGCTACCTGTGCCCCGGCAACACGAGAGCCGGCGGCGCGCAGAACGACGCGTATGCCCGGACATTCGTGTTCGACAACGACTTCGCGGCCCTGCGTCCCGATGTCGAGCCCTCGCGATGGGCGGAGGGCGTGCTGCTGGCCGAAGCCGAGCGGGGGAGGTGTCGGGTGATCTGCTACTCGCCTCGCCACGACCTCGACATGGCATCGATGGACGTGGACGGGATCGAGGCGGTGATCGACACGTGGATCGACGAGACCGCCGCGCTGCTGGCCGACCACCGGTGGGTGCAGGTGTTCGAGAACCGCGGCGCCACCATGGGCGCCTCCAACCCGCACCCGCACGGCCAGATCTGGGCGGGCGACGCCCTCCCGGTCACGCCGGCTGCCGAGGATCGGACGCAGCGGCGCCATCTCGAGGAGCACGGGCGCCTGCTGCTGGCCGACTACGCCGACCAGGAGGACGGCGGCCCGCGGGTCGTGGCGGGAAACGATGGCTGGCTGGCCGTGGTGCCCTTCTGGGCCGTGTGGCCATTCGAGACGCTGGTGCTACCGACGCAACCCGCGAGGTGGATCGGCGATCTCGGCGCCGAGGAGCGTCGTGGCCTCGCCGCGGTGCTGAAGACGCTGCTGGGTGCCTACGACCGCGTGTTCGACACACCATTTCCGTACTCGATGGGGCTGCATGGCGCCCCTGCTCCGGTCTCGCAGCACGACCACTGGCAGTTCCACATCCACTTCTTCCCACCGCTCCTGCGCTCGGCGACCGTGCGCAAACACATGGTGGGGTACGAGCTCATGGCCGAGGCGCAGCGCGACATCACGCCCGAGCAAGCGGCGGCGCGTCTCCGCGAGGTGGCTGAACCGTCCGACCCGGACGGGAGGCCCACGTGACGCTCGCCCCGACACCACCCATGGGGTGGAACACGTGGAACACCTTCGGTCGGGATATCGACGAGTCGCTGATCATCGAGACGGCCGAGGCGCTCCGCGACGAGGGCCTCCAGGATGCCGGCTACGAGTACGTCGTCATCGACGATGTGTGGCAGGCTCCCGAGCGCGTCGATGGCCGCCTGGCCGCCGATCCCGATCGTTTCGCCAAGGGCCTGCCGGCGCTGACCGACCACTTGCACGACGCCGGATTCAAGGCCGGCATCTACTCGTGCGCAGGCACGCACACGTGTGAGGAACTGCCGGCCTCGTTCGGGTACGAACACATCGATGCGGCGACCTTCGCCGGGTGGGGTTTCGACTTCCTGAAGTACGACTTCTGTCACGTGCCGGCGGGTGCGCATGGCCCGTCGCTCTACCGGCGCATGGGTCAGGCGCTCCGCGCCACCGGTCGACCCATCGTGTTCTCGGCCTGCGAGTGGGGCACGACCGAACCCTGGACGTGGGGCAGCTCGGTCGGAGCGCACATGTGGCGCACGACCGGCGACATCTTCGACACCTGGGACTCGATCGTCGAGATCGGGTTCTCCCAGGCAGACCTCCATCCCTACGCGGGGCCGGGGCACTGGAACGACCCGGACATGCTGGTGGTCGGGATGTACGGGTCCGGGAACGTCGGTCGAGGTGGCTGCACGGACGCCGAGTATCGAGCCCACTTCTCCCTGTGGTGCCTTCTGGCGGCGCCGCTCATGATCGGGTGTGACGTGCGATCGATGACGGATGCCACCAGGGCGATTCTCGGCAATCGCGATGCGATCGCGGTGAATCAGGATCCACTCGGTCGCCAGGGTGTGCGACTCGGGGCCACCCACCATGCCCTCCAGCCGGCCGAGGTGTGGGCCAAGCCACTCGCGGACGGCTCACACGCCGTCGGGCTCTTCAACCTGAGCGATGCCGACAGCCGCCTCATCCAGGTCTCGTGGGAGGCGCTGGGTCTGGCGCCCGGCGCGGCATGCACGGTGCGGGACCTGTGGGCAGGCGAGGACGCCGGCCGGCACACCATCGCCTACGAGACCCGAGTCGACTCCCACGACGTGGCGTTGCTCCGCATCACGCCTGCGTGACGCGGTCGGTCCGTCACACTCCGGGTACGGATCGATCCAGGAAGAGGGTCTGTGCGGCAACGCCGATCCACCCTGCCTCGTCGTACATCCGGGTCGTGGCGGTGCCTCGCCCCGACCGGTGCCACAGCGCCTCCCCATCGAGGGCGATCCACTCGCCCGCCGGTGGCCTGGCCAGCCGAACCGTGAGATCGGAGTTCATGAACACGACGTCGGACGGGTTGGCGAGCCTGGTGAGGCCGTTCGAGAAGTCGCCCGACATGACCGCTCGCTGCGTCGGGGTGACCTCCTCCCCGGCCACCAGCGGCTGGGTGATGTGGAACCAGACCGCCGCCGGGCCGAACTCGGCGAAAGAACCCTTCACCTCAGAGACCTCCACCGCGTCTCGGCCGAAGGAGACCTGACCGTCGTCGGTGAACGGCAGCAGGCTGGCGAAGGGCACAGGCTCACCGGGCGGCACCCCCAGCGGCTCGCCCGGGAAGTCCCGCTCCAGATCGGTGACCCGCAGGCGCTGCACCAGACCCCGAGCCACTTCGAGGTCGTCGGTGAAGACCCGCACCTCGACCGTCTGGATGCGCTTGCCTTCGCGCACGATCTCAGGGACCAGCTCGACCCTCGTGACCGGCACCACACGGAACAGCTCGACGGTGATGCGAGCCAATTCCATCGGCACCAGCGTCGGCACGTCCTCTGCGACCCGGGCGATGAGACCGGCCACCGCCCCGCCGTGCTGCCCGTCTGGATACCAGGCGGCAGCCGCCAGACGGGTCGACTCGAACAGCACTCCGTCGTGCCGACCCCGATCGGGCAGCGGCAGGTAGCAGGCAGGCGGGAGGTCGGCGGCGGGCATGGCGGGGCAGTATGGCAGAGGGGGTCCCTGGCGCTCGGGGACCGGGCCTCGTCGACGGCGTCGACTCGGCAGACCGGAGCCCGGGGCCCGGGGACCGGATGCCGGACCCGGGTGCCGGGTACCTCCTCGCA
>JBPEXB010000379.1:0-12320 GCA_052032125.1 Acidimicrobiia bacterium | reverse complement strand
AGGGCCCCCGGACGTCGGCGTGCTGCACCAGCGCCCCTGGAGACTGGGGACTGGAGACTCAGCTCTGGCAGTAGGGTCGCCCGATGAAACGAGGCTGCGGATGTCTCTTCGCGATTCCCTTCCTGCTGGGCGGGCTGCTGTTCGCCGGGATCGGGGCGTTCTTCCTGGTGGAGACCGTGGATCGGGTCAGCTCGGGCGCCGAGACGACGGGCGTCATCGTCGGGCTCGAGCAGAGCACCGACGGCGACACCGCCGCCCCCATCATCGAGTTCGTGGCCGACGGCGCCACCTATCGATTCACCTCGAACTTCTACCGATCACCTCGCCCGCAGGTCGGTGATCCGATCGGGGTCCTGTACGACCCGGCCAATCCGGCTGACGCGGCCGAGAACTCACGCGGGCTGCTGTGGATCTTCCCGATCGTCTTCCTCGCCGTGGGACTCGCCATCACCGCCGTGGCGATCTGGATCCTGGCCCGCAGGGTGGTGTCCCCGCATCCAGGCGGCCGGCTGAAGCGCGGCACCCGCAAGGTCATCGTCCCGGGAGCGGACGGCGAGGGTCAACCTGCAAGGGAGACGAGGTCGGATGCCCGCATGGCACAGTTCCGTAGGGTCGAGCCGCGCGGCCCGGATGCCGAGGGTCGATTCGAGTATCGGGTGGTCGCTCGGGACGCCGACGGTGTCCTGCACTACTCGGAGTGGCTGGACACCGACCCGACGACGGCGCTGATCTCGAGCGGTGTCGACCAGCTGCGGATCGAGGAGCGCAACGGCCACACGGTCGTCGTGGGCATCCCCGAGCCCGAGGACTGAGACACCATCCCGAGTCGGCGTTTCGTGGCGCGAGGAGTACCATGACCGCTGGTTTGGGTGTCGGCGGACCACCCTCGTACTCGGCTGGGAGAGATGGTCCAGAGCATGTTTTCACATTCCGCACGGCGTGGCCTCGCCGTGCTCTCGTTCTTGATGGTCGGTACCGCACTGGCGGTGGCCAATCCGGCACCGACCCTGGCAGACAATCCCGGCGCGTTCGGCGTCGTGGGCTGCTCCAACACCAACAACGCCGTCACGGGCTACTGGGACGTCAGCCAAGAATTGAACTTCTGGGACGGCCAGGACGGGCAGGGGAGCTTCTCGATCTACGGCGGCGACGTCGTCGAGTCGTGGGCGGATCCCAACGCCGACGTGTGGGACCGGTTCGACCAGGAGCTCGGCGAGCACCCCGACACCGTGCTGATCTGGTGGCAGCTGTGCATCTTCCGCAACGCCAACACCCCTGAAGCGACCGTCGACGCGGTGGTGGATCTCATCCGGCAGCGGACGACGGCGCCGATCTACGTGAGCCCACTCGACAAGTCGGTGAGCTGCAACCGCGGCGACCCGGAGCACGGTGAGGTCCTGGCGGACTACCTCGTCAACTCCGGCCAGGCCTTCCACGGGCCGGTGATGACGCCGCTCAGCGGTGCTCAGATGAAGGACGACTGCCATGCCAGCGAGAGCGGCAACGACATCTGGGGCGCCGATCTCGCCGAGTTCTTCGATGGCGACTTCCAGCCGGGACCCGGTAGCGGCCCGTTCCTCGACGTTCCGTCCAGCCACGTCTTCGCCGACAACATCATCTGGATGGTCGACAACGAGATCACCCTCGGGTGCACCGCCGACGGCCTGTACTTCTGCCCCGAGGCCAATGTGACGCGAGGCCAGATGGCCTCGTTCATCGATCGTGCATGGGCGTTGCCCGCCACCGGTCAGGACTTCTTCACCGATGACGAGACCAGTACGCACGAGGCGTCGATCAACCGGGTGGCGGCCGCCGGCATCACCCTGGGTTGTGATGCGTCGGGCACCCTGTTCTGCCCGAACGATCCGGTCACCCGCGAGCAGATGGCCAGCTTCATCCTGCGCGCCGCCCCCACGCTCGCCGACACGAACGTCGACTACTTCGACGACGACGACGGCAGCACCCACGAGGACAACATCAACCGGCTGGCGCACAACGCGATCACGCTGGGCTGCGATCCGAACGACGCTCGGCTCTACTGCCCGACCCTGTTCGTGACTCGTGGCCAGATGGCGGCGTTCATCCACCGCACGTTCGTGGAGCTCGGTCAGGCCTGAGGGGTCGGCTCGGCCGAGAGCCACCGGATCAACCCGATGGCCAGGACTGCCCCGATCACCTGCATCACGATGAAGAACGGCACCGACGCCGGCTCGATCCCGGCGAAGGTGTCCGAGAACTGCCGCCCGAGCGTCACCGCCGGGTTGGCGAAACTCGTCGACGAGGTGAAGAAGTAGGCGGCCCCGATGTAGAGCCCGACCGCCGGCCCGATCTGTCGGATCTGCCCGCTGTTCACGAGCAGGAAGATGACGAGGATGAGCCCGAGCGTCGCCACGACTTCGCCGAGGAGCTGCCCCTGGCCGCCTCGGGCGGTGGAGCTCCACGAGACGGCGTCCAGGTCGAACATGAGGTTGGCCACGACGGTCCCCCCGACGGCCCCGGCGATCTGCGCACCGACGTACGCGGCCGCCTCCTTCACGGGGCGGCCGGCCAGCACCACGTCGGCCAGCGTCACGGCCGGGTTGAAGTGGGCACCGGAGATCGGCAGGAACATCCAGATCAAGGCCGTCAGGGCGAAGGCGGTGACGACTGCGGCCTCGAAGAGCTGTAGGCCGGTGTCGGAGGGGCTGAGGCGCTGGGCGGCGATGCCGCCACCCACGACCGCCATCAGCAGGAAGGCCGTTCCGACGAACTCGGCCACCAGGCGTTGGGGGAGGGTGTACATGAGGCGGCATGACAGCAGGGGTGACCGAGGTCGGGCAAGCGGGCGCCTCCACGTTGGTGGAACGTTCTCCTCCGCTCGGGCCGCGACCGGCAGACGGTGGCTGGATTGGGCGCACCAACAGCTCTAACTTGATCCACCTACCGGGGAGGACGTCTGCAGCACTCGGCGCATGCCGACCACACCGTCACCGGCCCCTCGCTGCTCATGCTGGTGACCTCGACGCAGCGGCGCGGGGGCGAGGTGTTCGGCCGCCAGATCGGCGACGGTCTCGCCGAACGCGGCTGGAGGGTCCGTTTTCGCAGCCTCGTCAGCAGCGAGGGCCCGTCGATCGAGGCGAGCCCGCTGGTGGACAAGCCCCGTCATGCCTTGCGTACCCTCGACCTGGGCGTGATCCGAGCATTGCGCGAGGAGATCGCCAGCCATCGCCCGGACGTCGTGTACGCCAACGGAGGCGCCACGCTTCCGGCCGCCGTGGGAGCCGCCCCGCTGCGACGTTCCTGCCGGCTCGTCTACGGGAGCATCGGTGAACCATCGTTTTGGGCCAGGAGTGAGCTCGCTCGGCGGAGGACCGGTTTCCTGCTTCGGCGCTGTGATCTCGTCACCGCCGTGTCCCACGCCACTCGCCGCCAGCTGGTCGAGGACTTCGGGGTCCCGGCCGAGCGGGTCGTGGTCGCTCACCCAGGGGTCGATGCCGGCTTCGCCGAAGTCGCCTCTCACCATGCCGAAGGACCGTTGCGAGTGCTGTATCTCGGCAGCCTGTCTCCCGAGAAGGGCCCGGACGTGGCCTTGGAGGCGGTGCAGGCTGCGAGCCGGTCGGCATCGATCGAGCTGCGGGTCGTGGGAGGCGGTCCCCTGATGTCCGTCCTCCGAGACACCGTGGCCGGAGCCTCGATGGAGTCCTTCGTCGACATCACCGGGCCGGTGGACGACGTCCGCCCGCACCTGGCGTGGGCGGAGGTGCTCATCCTGCCGTCCGCATCCGAGGGCCTGCCCGGCGTGGTGCTCGAGGCCGGGGCCGCCGGCGTGCCGGCGGTCGCCCACGACGTGGGCGGGGTCTCTGACGTGGTCGTGGACGGCTCGACCGGGGTGCTCGTCCCCCGGGGGGACACCGAGGGGTTGGCGAGCGCACTGCGGCGGTTGGCCGGCGATCGCGAGCTGGTGTCGCAGCTCTCGACGGCGATCCGGGCGAAGGTGCTGGCCGAATTCGATCTCAAGGCTGCTCTCGATCGGTACGACGACATCCTGCGGGCGCTGGTCGCCGGCCGCCCCCTCGAGAGCAGAGAGCGATGATGCGAGTAGCCCATCTCACCACCGTGGACATGAGCCTGCGTCTGCTCGTCTTCCCCCAGCTGAAGGCGGTGGTGGACGCCGGCGGCGTGTCGTACGGGATCAGCTCGCCCGGCCCGTTCGTGCCCGATCTGGAGGCTGCCGGCATCGTCCACCTCCCGCTCGAGTCGTCGACCCGTGGCATGAACCTGCTGGCGGATCTGCGGGCGGCCCGCGAGCTGTGGCGGATCCTCAAGACCCACGAGATCGACATCCTCCACACCCACAACCCCAAGCCCGGTCTGTACGGCCGCATCGTGGGACGGCTCGCCGGCGTGCCGATCATCGTGAACACCGTGCACGGCCTCTACGCGACCGAGGACGATCCGCTGCTCAAACGGCTCGTCGTCTACGTGCTCGAGGCGATCGCCGCTCGCTTCAGCGATGCCGAGCTCGCTCAGAACATCGAAGACGTCGAGCTGATGAGCCGCTACCGGATCACGGTGCCCCGCAAGATGCGACTGCTCGGCAACGGTGTCGATCTCGACCGGTTCGACCGCCGGCGAGTCGGGGACGAGCCGCGCAAGCGCCTCCGCGGCCAATGGGGGGTCGACGACGACGAGGTCGTCGTCGGGATCGTTGGCCGCTTGGTCGCCGAGAAGGGCTACCCGGAGCTCTTCGAGGCCATGGAGCACGTCGGCGCCGGTTACACCCTGGTCGTCGCCGGGCCTGATGACCCGTCGAAGGCCGATGCCCTGCCTCGCGACACGATCGCTCGCGCCGAAGCGAACGGCGTGCGATTGCTCGGGATGCGCGACGACGTCGACGAGCTGTACTCCGCCTTCGATCTGTTCGTGTTGCCGTCGCATCGGGAGGGCTTCCCGCGCTCGGCCATGGAGGCGGCGGCCATGGGCCTGCCCATCGTGGCGACCGACATCCGCGGCTGTCGCCAGGTGGTGGACGACGGAGTGAACGGCCGGCTGGTCCCGGTGCTCGATGCCGGGGCGCTGGCCGAGGCGATCGTGGCCCTCGGCTCCGATCCGGAGCAGCGGGCGGCGGCCGGTGCGGCCAGCCTCGCCAAGGCACAGGCGGAGTTCGACGAGCGGAAGGTGGTGGACATCGTGATGGAGACCTACCGGACGGTGGCCGCCGCCAAAGGCCGCTCGGACCTGGTGGCGCCGTGATCCGCGACGCCCGCCCCAACGAGGCGCCCGCGGTGGCGGCCCTCCATGGTGAGATCACCACCGGATTCCTGCCCACGCTCGGCCAGGGATTCCTGACCCGCCTGTACCGGGCCTTGATCGCCTGGCCCGCCGCCCACGTCCTGGTGGCCGAGGAGGAGGGCACGGTCATCGGCTTCATCGCCTTCATCGAGGACATCGGCGCCTTCTACAAGCACTTCCTGGTGCGGCACGGCATACCCGCCGGCCTGTCCGCGTTCCCGAGGCTCATCCGGCCCTCGTCGATCAAGCGGGCCGTCGAGACGTTCCGTTACGGGACCGCTGACTCGGAGCTCGACGGTCAGGGCGAGGTGCTGTCGATGGCCACCGCCCCGGCCGCCCGCGGCAAGGGCATCGGCCGCCAACTCATGGAGGCGTCGGTCGAGCGCTTTCACCAGCTCGGCCTCCCGGGCATGCACGTCGTGATCGCCGAAGACAACGAGGCCAGCCTGGCCGTGCACTACCGGTATGGATTCGAGGAGCACTCGACGGTCGAGGTCCACGCAGGAGAGGTCTCCAAGGTGCTGGTGTGGTCTCCCTGACGATCGCCGGGCTGCTGTCCCTCGCCTGGGCGGTGGCCGCACTCTGGGTCGGCCCCGCGGTCGGCTGGGTCGATCGCCCCGACAACCCCGACCTCAAGGTCCACGAGCGACCGGCCGTGCCGCTGGGCGGGATCGGTGTCTTCCTGGGCGTCCACA
Organism: Acidimicrobiia bacterium; assembly: GCA_052032125.1. Taxonomy (GTDB): domain Bacteria; phylum Actinomycetota; class Acidimicrobiia; order Spongiisociales; family Spongiisociaceae; genus JBPEXB01. The sequence goes on along the minus strand of JBPEXB010000379.1, from coordinate 6,354 downwards.
TCGCCCTGATCGTCTCCGGCCGGTTGGACGGCGGGTTGCTGGCGGCCACTGCCATCGTGCTGGTGCTGGGCCTGGTGGACGACCGGGTCGGCCTCAGCCCCGTGACGCGGCTGGTGGTCGAGGTGGTGGCGGGGGTGGTGCTCGTCACCACAGCGGACGTGGCGGTGACGGGATGGTTCGGCGTCGTGGTCGGCACCGCCCTCGTCGTGTTCGCGATCAACGCCGTGAATCTCTACGACGGCCTCGACGGGTTGGTCGGCGCGACGGCGGCCGTGAGCGCGCTCGGCCTGGCGTGGCTGACCGGAGCCCAGTTCGCCGGTGACCCGGTCTTCGGGCTCGTCCTGGCCGGAGCGTTGGCGGGATTCCTCGTGATGAACTGGAACCCGGCCAAGGTCTTCCTGGGTGACAACGGCGCCTACACGGTGGCGGTGATGCTCGCCTACGGCATCCTGCGGGTGCCGGTGGCCCACGCCCCTGACCGGGCAGTGCTGACGCTGGTGGCCGACGCGGGCGTGCCGGCGGTGGTCTGGACCGCCATGGGGCTGCTCGGTGTGTTCGCCCTCGATCTCTTCATCACTCTGCTGCGCCGCCGGCTGCACGGCCGGCCGCTGTTCGAAGGCGACAGGAGCCACGTCTACGACCAGCTGCGTGACCGGGGTCGATCGGTCCGCCAGGTGGCGCTGCTCTCGGCAGCCGTCCAGGGCGTGCTCGTCGTGCTCGTCGTGGCCGCCGATCGGCTGCTCGGTGGGTACGCGGCGGTGGCGTTCCTGGTGCTCGTGATGGCGGGGGCGCTGGTCGCGGCGCGCTGGTACGGCTTCCTACGCGTCGACTGAGCGGGCGCCGCTCATCTGCGGCACACGGGTCATCTGAGGTATCGGGATCGGCTGGACGTAGTCGTCGTCCTCCGGCACGAGTTCCTCTCTGCGGAGGGTCAGGGCGACGAGCCACACCATCATCAGCGGGAGCACCTGGACCCGCTGGCGAGCGATGATGCCGAGGTTGAAGAAGGAGCTGAAGGCCACCACGAACCCGAAGGTGTAGGCGAGCGACAACGACACGTATTGGTGGCGCCGGGCGGCCCACACGTTGCGGATGATCCGGGGGAAGGCCAGCGCCGTGACGCCCAGCAGGATGGTGCCCTCCAGCGCGCTCAACAACACCTGGAACGAGTCGGCCTCGTTGAGCAGCGGCCGGAACAGGACCCGGAGAGCCGCCTCCGGGACGTCGGCCAGGCTGGCGACCGGCTCGCCGGCCACCTGCGAGCCTCCCTGCTGGGTGCGCCGCTGGACCTCGGTGGCGAACCCCTCGAACCCCTCCGAGCTCAGGTTGACGCTGTAGGTGTTGGACAGTCGCACGGCCGCGAAGGCGAGGCCGACCCCCATCACGGCGATCATGACGATGCGGATCGCTTGTCCGCCCTTGATCGACGGAGCGCGCGCCACGACGAGGGCTACCACGGCCGCGGCGAAGAACAACGCCCCGATGTGGGGGCGGATGGCGGCGGCCAGCAGGATGCCGGCAGCCACCGCGATCGTGCCGGAGCCCCAGTCGCCCTTGAAGATGGTCGCTGCCCCCCAGGCGGCGGTGCCGATGGCCAGCGTGATGAGGGCGTCCTTGCCGATGGAGGACGGCCAGTAGACCATCGAGGGCAAGAAGAAGATCGCCAGCGCGTACCGCTTGTGACCGGCCGCCGGGAGCGCCTTGCGGAAGGCGGCGAAGAAGAGCATCTGCCCGATGAAGGCGGCCGTGGCGAAGATGAAGAACCCGCCCAGCATGTCCGGCACGTACGGGACGAAGACCAGCCCGGCCGTTGCCTCGGTGAAGTTGGTCCCGGCGCTGCGTCCGGTGATGACCGGCACCGTGAAGTCGCGCCAGGCGTGCACGTGGATGCGGGAGGCGAAGTCGTAGTACCCGACGGCGTCGGCGCGGCCCCCGTAGACGACGATGGCGACGTATTCGCGCACGGCCGAGCCGATCAGCTTGGCGATCCAACCGTAGAAGATGTACTTGCCGAGCCAGGTGGACGTGTCGTGCTTGAGCAGCAGGCGGGCCGCCAGGGCCACGATCCCCGAGAGCACCGCGGCGACGATGAAGGTGCTCGCCGACATGCCGAAGAACCCGAACAGCAACCCGACGGTGACGACGACGGCCAGGCTGGCGAAGACGACCGAATCGTCACGTCGGTTCACAGCAGCTCCAGATCGCTGAGGGCGAGATCCCATGATGACAGTGCGTCGACGCTACCCGGGAGCGTCCTGAGCGGCCGGCACACGAGCGTCAGCGCCACCCGGCCGGGGACGGGCAACATGCCGGCGGCGACGGCGGCCCGTCGCTCGGGTGTCCCCTTGGACCACCATCCGGCCAGGTAGGCGGCGCGTGAATCGGAGGCGGCGCGGCGGAGCGCTGCTGCGGGCCGCGGGCCGGAGATCTCCGACACGACGAGCTCGCGGCGGCCGTCCCGGACGTTGGGCCGTACCGTCGCCACCGAGTCGCCGGCCGAGACCTCGAAGTAGCGGGCCGTCGGGTGTTGCTGGAATCGCCAGGCGCGGTACTCGGCTGAGCGAGGTGTCCGCAGGCCGGTCGGCAGCCGGTCCAGGCTCGAGGTCGTGGAGCTCGGGCGGGGGTCCGTCAGGAATTCGGCGGGCACGATCTCGGTCGGGGCCTCGGAGGAACCGAGCAGTCGTCTCGACGGACGGGCCATCACGCCGATCTCGCCGACCTCGGTCCATCCCATCTTGAGATACCCGGCGCCCGACTGCGGGTTGGGCGTGTTGAAGATCAGGTCGACGCCGTCGGCGGCGGCCCGATCGACCGCCTCGTTGGTGAGCCGCGAGAAGATCCCGCGCCGGTGGAACTCCGGATGGGTGGCGGTGTCGACGGCACGCACGCAGCGCAGTCGTTCGCCGCCTGGTGTGAGCAGCTCCCACCGCATGAAGGCCCGCACGCCGACGATGCGGTCTCCCGCCGTGGCGACGAGCACGATCGAGCGGCCGAACGGGTTGCGGAGGTGCTTCCACGAGAAGAGCTCGGGCGTGCGCTTCAGCACGATCGTCTCACCGAGCGCCGCCCGCAGGACCTCGAGCACCTGACCGAGGTCGGCCTCGGTGAACTCGCGGATGCGGATCGTGTCGGTCACGGGGACGGCGGTGGTGCTCCGAGGACCTCGTCGTAGACGCGCTCGGTGTCGGCGATCATCCCGTCCAAGCCGAACTGGCTCTCGACGAGGTCCTGGGCCGCCTTGGCGAGCAACGCAGCCCGGGCCGGGTCGTCGAGCAGCGACACGATGCCCTCACCCAGCGCCACCGGATCCTTGGCCGGCACGAGGATGCCGGTGGACTCGGTGATGACCGAGGGGACTCCTCCCACCGCCGTGGCGACGATCGGGCGAGCGAGCGCCATGGCCTCGAGGATCGACACCGGCAGGCCTTCGAAGTCCGAGGGATTGACGTACACGGTGGCCGCTTCGATGAACGCCCGCGCATCGGTGCGCCGGCCGAGGAACCTCAGCTGCTCACCGACGCCGGCCGCATTGGCGTCGGCGGTGATCCGCTCCAGGTCGCCGTCGTACTTCTCTCCCCCGATGGAGGCGACCACGACCTCCGGATGCGCCTCGACCACGTGGCGGATGGCCTCGGTCAGGTTGGCATGTCCCTTGTGCGGCCGGATGTTGCCCACGTGGACGACGAGCGGGCGGTCCTCTGCGATGCCGAGCTCGGCGCGGGCGGCCGCCGCCTCCTCCGGCCGGAACTTCGCCGACACGCCGTTCGGGATGACCCGAGCGTCCGGCCCTGGATAGGGGATCAGGCTCTCACCGACCGCATCGGACACGGCGATCACCGCGTCGTTGCGCCGGTAGGTGGCCTTGTTGGCGAGCCGGGTCGGGAGCCGGTAGCTGCCGACCACGTTGTGCTCCGTGTACACGAGCGGGATGCCGCCGGTCACGAGCCTGGCCTGCGCGGCGACGCTCGGCGAGTGCACGTGCACCAGGTCGACGTCCCACTCGCGCAGGAGGGCTCGGAAGTTGCGGATCCATGCGGGCCGCATTCCCTTGGCGGTCCCGAGGCAGCGGACCGGGACATCGAGTGCCTCGAGGTCGGGCACCACCTGGTCCTTCCACGGGAGCAGGTAGGCGACCCGGTAGTCGAAGCGTTCGCGATCCCAGAAGGCGGCTCCGTCGGCGATGAGCCGTTCGGCGCCGCCGATCCCGAGACCCTTGATCAGGACCAGGACGGTCGGGCGTGCCACGCTCTCTTCCTAGGAGACGACGTCGGCGATGAGCTCGTCGAGTCCTGCCTCGAAGGGTACCTCTGCCTTCCACCCCAGGGCGTCCTCGATGCCGTGCGCTGCCACCAGCGCGGAGGGCACGTCGCCGGGCCGGGGTGGGCCGAAGGTCAGCTCGGTCGGGAACCGCTCCACGACCAGCTCGGCCAGCCGCCGGATGGTCGTGACGTCGGGGGCGACCGTGTTCAGCGCCACCCCCGAGAGGTCGCTCTCGGCCGCCATGAGGAACGCCCGGGCGAGATCGCGAGCGTGGGTGAACTGGCGTCCCTGGGAGCCGTCACCCTGGATCGTGATCGGCTCGCCGGCCCGGGCCCGATCGATGAAGATCCGGAACACGCTGTTGGGACGGAGGCCCGAGCCGAACGCCGTGCCGAGGCGCAGCGCAACCACCGGCAGCTCCTGGAGCTCGGACGCCGCGATCAGAATCCGCTCGCCGGCGAGCTTGGTGATGTTGTACGGGTGGTCGGGGTTGGTCGGGTGAGCCTCGTCCATCGGCTCGTACTCAGGCTCGCCGTAGACCTCCCAGGTGGAGGCGTAGACGACCCGGGCGCCGTGGTCGATGGCGGCGCGGGCCACGTGAGCCGATCCCGTCACGTTCACGTCGGCGGCCAATGCGGGCTGCTCGCCGGCCAGGTAGACGTCGCCGATGGCGCCGATGTGCACCACCGTGTCATGTCCTTTGACCGCGTTGGCGACGGACTCGGCGTCGGTGAGGTCTCCCACGATCGAGCGGATCCCCTCGTCGACCTCTGCCTGATCGAAGATCGTGACGTCGTGACCGTGATCGGCGAAGTAGCGCGAGACGTGTCGCCCCAAGAACCCGGCGCCGCCGGTGATCAACACGCGCATGAAACGTTCCTCCCTGGTTGTTGCCCTGGTGTCGAGTCGCCCTTCCGCGACCGAGCCAACGTATCACTCTCCGTGGCCAATGTGGAACCCAGATGACCGGCCCCGCATAGGTCGCTGGACCCATATTTGCCGCCTGATGGGTCGGACTCGCCGAATGTGGCAACTTCTCCTTCTCTTGCACACTGAGAGTGACTATGTTTGGACGGAGCGGTCGACGCACCGTCAGGGAACCCGGAGCGGGGGGAGCACGTCCTTTCCGTGTCGGGTCACTGTGTGTCGAACGCGGCTCGGTTCGAGAGCAGGGGCTCTCACTGGAGATCGAGCTGGGGCAACACACGACGTCGACCGTGGTCGGCGTCACAGGGGCAAGGGAGGCAATCCGTGCAACGGTTGGGCCAGGGAACTCAACGCACAGACGCGAATCAGTGGCGCGTCCGCGTCTCACGCGGCGCCGCGCACTTCCGGGCAGATCTCTCGTTCGCGATCATCGACGCGTTCCTGATCAGCTTGGCGTACCTCGCGGCGCTGGAGCTGCGCTTCGTCGACGCCTCCGGCGTGCCGCCGGCCTTCTTGTCATCGCTCATGGCCGTCCTGCCGATCGCCATCCTCGTTCACGTCATCTTCGGCGTCGCCCTCGGCATCTACGGCCACGTGTGGGAGTACGCCTCGATCGCCGAGGCCAAGCAGATCGCCATCGCCTCGATGCTCTCGACTGCCACCAACCTCGCCCTGCTCCTGGCCGCCCGCAGCCTGCTGGGCATCACCGGCCCGGTGCCGATCTCGACCGTCGTGATGGGCGGCCTGCTCTCGTTGTTCGGGATGGGCCTCGTTCGTTTCCGGTCCCGGCTGTTCTCATTCCGCCGCGTGCACGGGGTCGAGGGGCCTGACCGCACGTTGGTCGTGGGGACGGGACGGCCTGCCGCCGACTTCGCTCGCTTCGCCCCCCAGGCGGCGCAGCCGACCGAGGTCGTGGGCTTCGTCAGCGTCGACTGCGAGGCCGGTGTCAAGCGGCTTGCCGGTCTGCCGGTGGTCGGTTCGCTCGACCAGCTCGACGACCTCGTCGAGCACCATCGCATCGACCAGGTGGTCGTGGCGGGCGGCGGCAGCTCGCTGGCCCGCCGGGTGCTGGATGCCTGCATGAACGTCGACGTGGCGCTGCGCATCATTCCCGAGCTCGAAGACATCCTGACCGGTGAGTCACCGAGCGCCGATGTACGAGACCTG
>JBPEXB010000378.1:0-3163 GCA_052032125.1 Acidimicrobiia bacterium | reverse complement strand
GGGCCGGCACCGTCCAGCCCGGCAAATACCTGGTGCTGATCGGCGGCACGGTCGGCGACCTGGAGGAGGCAGTGGACGCCGCCGAGCGGCTCGGCACCGACGACATCGTCGATCGGCTGTTCCTGCCGGACCCCCACCCCGCCCTGCCGCCGGGGTTGGCGGGGAGCTTCGACGAAGGCGCCGGCGAGGCCCTGGGCGTCGTCGAGACCGCCTCGGCGGCGGCTGCCATCCGCGCCGCCGACGCCGGGTTGAAAGGGGCTTCCGTGGGGTTGCGCCACCTGCACCTGGCCGACGGGCTCGGTGGCAAGGGCTACCTCCTCTTCCGGGGTCCGTTGGTCGAAGTGGAGGCAGCCGTCGAGCATGGCCGGGAGGGCGCCGGCGACGACCTGGTCGCCTGGCGGGTGATCGGCCAGCTGCACGACGAGATGTCCGAGAATCTGGTCGGCGACGGGCGGTTCGTCTCCCGGATGAGGGGTTCCTGATGCACCTCGGGCGCGTGATCGGCACGGTGGTGGCGACCGAGCGCACTCCCCATCTCGACGGGGTCAAGTTCTTGATCGTGCAGCCGCTCGATCGCGACCAGGAGCCGTCCGGCGAGCCGGTGGTGGCCGCCGACGGGGTGGCGATGGCCGGCCCCGGCGAGCTGGTCTACTTCGTCGGATCGCGAGAAGCGGCTCAGGCCATGCCGGAGCCGTTCGTCCCCATCGACCACGCCATCGTCGGGATCGTCGACCAGGTGGCCGTGGATCCACTGCCTTCCACCCGGAAGCGCACCACGAGGAAGAAGAGCTCGTGAAGCTCGCCAAGGTGTCGGGGACGGTGGTCTCGACCATCAACGCGCCGGTCTTCGACAACCGCCGGCTGCTGTTGTGCGACTACCTGGCACCGGACGGGACACCGGCTGGCGGGTACGTGATCGCCGTCGACACCGTCGACGCGGGCGCAGGCGAGACGGTGTTGATCCTCGATGAGGGCAACGGCGCGCGGCAGATCGTCGGAGAGCCGGTCGCTCCCATCAGGGCGCTGGTCGTGGCGATCGTGGACGTGATCAGTACTGAGTACTAGGTACTGAGTACTCAGTACGCGACGTAGGGTTGCGCATGCGTCTCGGGGCGGCACTGATCTCCCTCGCCTTGGTGGCGGTCGCCTGCGGGACTGCGGCCGAGGACGTGGGGACGGACCTCTCGATCGTGCCGACCACCATGGCGCCGACGACGGTCGTGACGACCCTGCCGTCCAGCGACTCGACGGCCTCGACGAACCTGGGCACCTCGCCGCCCGTCTTCCCTACGGCTCCCGGCGGCGCCTGGCCGTCGCTCGGTGCGTTCGACGCCCAGACCATGGACCGCTTCTTCCCGTCGGATCAGCCGACGGTTGCCGTGTGGGTGCTGCCTCCCGAGCACCCCACCATCGGCCGGATTCATCTGCGATTCGACGGACCAGATGGTGAGGCTGCTGACGACCGGTGGGACGTGCCACCGCCTGGAGAGGGCCTTCACTTGCTGACGAGGATGTCGGTGCCGGCCAACACCTACGAGGTGACGGTCACGCTCACCGAGCTGAGCACAGACACATCGGACGGTCAGCCCATTGGCGAACCGGTCAGTTGCTCTGCCACGGTCGACGCCCCGACCCGCAGCGCAGTCGGCTTGAGGCTCGTCCTCGCTCTGTCGTTCGACACTGGTGGAGAGGCAGAAGCGTGCGGCTCGCTGCCGTTTTCACAATGGCTCGATGTCGAGGGACGGCCGGTCTCACCCGATCAGCTCATCGACCTGGCTGGCCCAGCCCACTGTGATTGGCAGGACGCCCACTTCCTGAGCCTGAGTACCACCGAATTCTCGCAGTACATCCGCGACCCGGGTGGTGCGATCGGGGGCGACAACTTTCTGGCGCCGGACGGGTCGAAGCTCTCGTTCGCCGAGTTGGACGGGCTCCCGGCCGACGCGGTCTTCTCCGGATTCCGCAGCAACGGGCGCGAACTGTGGTTCGCGCCGGGCGGGGAGTACGCCTATTTGCGGACCCTCGATGGCACCGAGCGCTGGCCAAGGGCGTCGTCTCCCGTTCTCTGCGCCTGACGGGGTACCGTCCCGGCCGATGAAGATCGGTGTGCAGCTTCCCGAGATCGAGCGGCAGGTGACCTGGCCGGAGCTGTGGGCGATGGCCCGCCTCATCGAGGACGGCGGCTTGGACTCCGCCTGGGTGGGCGATCACCTGCTGTACCACCAGGACGGCGCCTGGAAGGGACCATGGGAGGCGTGGACGACGCTGGCGGCCCTCGCAGCGGTCACCGAGCGGATCGAGCTGGGCCCGCTGGTGGCGGCCACACCCTTCCATCCCCCGGCCGTGCTGGCCAAGATGGCGGCCACGATCGACGAGATCTCAGGCGGCCGCTTGATCCTCGGTCTGGGCGTCGGCTGGAACCGGGTGGAGTTCGACGCCTTCGGCCTGCCGTTCGAGCGCCGGTTCGAGCGGTTCGGCGAGGCCTTCACGATCATCCGCACCTTGCTCGGCGAGGGTGAGATCGACTTCCACGGCGAGTTCTACGAGCTCGACCGATGCCGCCTGATCCCTCCTGCGCCGACGCCGGGTGGACCGCCGCTGATGATCGGATCGACGGGGGAGCGGGCGCTGTCGATGACCCTCGCGCACGTCGATCTGTGGAACGCCTGGTTCGACAAGTTCGACAACGATCCAGAGCAGGCGCGTCGCCTGATGGCGTTCGTGGACGAGGTCGCCGACCGGGTCGGGCGGCGCGACGGGCCGGTGGGCAAGACGCTGTGCGTGCTCTTCCAGTACGGCGACGACACCCGGCGACGCTCGGCGGTCAATCCCGTGATCGGTCACGACGCCCAACTGGCGACGCTGGACGCCTACCGCTCCATGGGCGTCGAGCACGTCCAGCTGGTCTTGGATCCGATCACGCTCCCGTCGATCGAGCACGTCGTCGAGTTGGTCGGTCGATGGCGCCGGGGCTGAGCGTCAGGAGCTCTCGAGCTCGTCCTCGTTGATCCCGGCCGTCTCTCCGTCGTCGTACGGATCGGCCGGGCCGACTGCCTCGAGATCCACGACCACGTCGGGGTCGTCGAGGCCCGGGTCCTCATCGCCCACGGCAGCGGTGGCGTCGGCGGACGGCTCATCGGCCGGTACCTCGACGGGCTCGATC
>JBPEXB010000377.1:0-2426 GCA_052032125.1 Acidimicrobiia bacterium | reverse complement strand
CCGAGTTGGTCGAGGCGAACGTCGCCGCCGGCAAGGCCCGAGCGGCAGAGGAGGCGAAGGCCGACGAGCTCGCCGCCCTGCGGGACCTCATGCGCGAGATCGCAGTCGAGGCCTACATCCGGCCCCGAGAGGACGCCAGCCTCGGGGTGTTGGTCGATCGAGACCTCAACACCGCGATCAAGGCCGACGTCATGCTCCGGGCGAAGTCGGATCACGACAACGCCGTCGCCGATGCCCTCGCCGAGGCCGAGGCCGCACTGCGCGAGTTGCGTGTCGTCGCCGACGAGGAAGCGGCGCGTGTCCAGGGGCTGGCCGAGGAGGCGGCCTCGGCGCTCGACGAACTCCACCGAGCCCGACTCGAGCAGGTCGGACTGGCCGAGCGGATCAAGGCCGACCTCGAGACGACCGTGCTCGCCATGCAGGAACTCGGTGGCGAGGAGGTCGAGGCGACACTGGCCGTGCAGCGGGAGACCGAGGCGCTCCTCGCCCGGATCTCACACGACAGCTCGGTGCCGCTGGTCGAGGTCCGGGGGTTCCGGGTCCACGCCGACATCGGACCCGCACTCGAGGCGCTGCTGACCGAGGCGGAGCGTGACGGGATCATCCTCGGCGGTTGGGGCCACCGCAGCACCGCGCAGCAGGTGGCGCTCCGCCGCCAACACTGTGGCGGCGAGGGCGTCAGCGAGTCGGAGGCCGTCTACGGCAAGCCAGCCGCGGCCTGCTCGCCGCCGACCGCCAAGCCGGGGACGTCGATGCACGAACTCGGCCTCGCGCTCGACTTCACCCACGACGGCGCGTCCATCTCGACCCGACAGTCGCCGGCGTTCCAGTGGCTGGCCGAACACGCTGCGGCCTACGGGTTCCACAACCTGCCGAGCGAGCCCTGGCACTGGTCGGTCAACGGGCAGTGAACGTCGACACTCGTCCCTAGGGTGCGGGGGTGGCCGACACCGAGGACCCCGACATCGTCCGCATCGACTGCGGCACCGACCGCTTCGCCGCCAACGTGCTCCTGGCGCGCTGCCAGGCCGAGGGGCTCGACGTCGAGCTGCTGAGCTACGACGAGAGCGGGAACGCCATGGTCAGCGAGAAGCGACCCTTCGTCCTCCTGGTCCGAGCCGAGGACGTCGACTCGGTCCGGGCGATCGCCACGGGCGAGCCGACGCCGGAGCGCAAGGCCCAGCTCGACAAGGCCCGCCGGCGCCGCACCGGCCGCTGACGCGGCCGTACGCTCGGGCCATGGCATCGCACTTCCCGCCCGAGATCGAGGAGCTCGCCGCGTTCGACGGTCCGTTCGACGCCTTCCGGCTGCCGGCCGAGGACTGCGAGGTCCTCTTCGCCACCTATCCGGCAGGAACGCACATCGACCCGCACCGTCATCCGTCGAACAACGTCGGGGTCATCACCAAGGGTGAACTGGTCCTGACGATGGACGGCGAGCAGACCCGGTACGGCGTCGGCCACTGGTACCACGTGCCGCCCGAGACCGAACACAGCGCCGACTTCGCCGTCGAGAGCGCAGAGATCGAGTTCTGGTTCGAGGCCTGAAGTCTTCCTCCGGTCGCATGACCGTGTCGCTCTGTGGGTACGGCCGAGAGCATGACCATCCTCGCCGCCGCCGTCATCTGCATCGTCCTGCTCGTCGTGGCCTTCGTGGCCCCGGCGATGTCGCGTCACCCGGAGCGAGGCGTGATGAAGGTGTTGAGCGTGCCGCGCCGTCTCGTGGCGAAGCTGCCCGGGCCGATCGGCCGATGGGCACAGAAGCCGTTCTCGAACACCCAGGAGTACGCGAGCAAGAGCGCCAGCAAGGGCCGTGAGGCGCGCAGCAAGCTCCCCGTCTGATCAGTCGGTGGGTGTGGGCGCCGGCACCTCGCCGGCCACGACCGTGCCCATGTCGATCGGCGAGCCGGACGTCTCCTCGAGTTCCCGTCCGTGGGTGTCGGGGAAGAACGTGGCGAAGAGGAACACGGCGAGCAGCGGTCCGGCCATCAGCGCGGTCGCTGCGCCCGGGAGTCCGCCGAACACGGTGATCAGGAGGCCGCCCAACCCGAACGACGCCGCTTGGCCGCCGACGGCGGCGATCTTGCCCCACGAGCCCGCCTGGCCCCGGAGGGCCGTCGGGAACAGCTCGGCGGAGTAGGTCGCCAACACCGGTCCCGCACCCAGCTGGCCGGCGAGCATGATCGTCATGCAGACGTAGAGGACCGGGATGCCGCCGGGCAGCCAGAAGAAGCCGACGGCGCCGATGCCGCTCACGACGGCGAACGTGCAGCCGACGATGCGGCGGCCGAAGCGGTCCGAGAGGTTGCCGGCGATGATCATCACCGGGATGCCGGGCAGGCCGGCGGCCACGAGCATGAAGTTCGACGCCGTGGCCGAGAGCCCACGGTCCTCCTGGAGGAAGTCGACGGTGAACACGCCGGCGT
>JBPEXB010000376.1:0-6586 GCA_052032125.1 Acidimicrobiia bacterium | reverse complement strand
GGTGGTTGTCCGAGGGTCGTAGCTCACGATGGTGGGGCGCGCCATCCGCCGGCCCCGGTCCCGTCCCACCCGATAGAGGTAGCCGGCCGGATTCGCCATGGCACCGACTCGGTCCCAGTGCGACCATCCGTACGCAAGCGCCTCCGCGGCTGCGTCACGACCAAGTTCCGGGCCCAGCGCCGCGGTCAGCGCACGTCGCAATCGCGGTTCGACGTCCACGACGAATGCTGCGTACGAGTCGGACGCAGTCTCATCGATCCGCAACGTGGGCTCCTCTGGACGCTCTCACCCTAAGAAAGCGCTGGACCTCGAAATCGTATGGCACCGATGCGTGAGGCAAGGCCCGTCGGCCAGGGCGACCTTCAGGCCCGGAGGCTGCCGATCCGCTCGAGGCCGCCGGTACCGGACGGACCGTACCGGTGGGATGTGGGGGACGCGACGGACGAGACTCTGCGTCTAGGTTCATCGTGTGCTCAACACGGGCTTCTTCTTGGCCGTGGCGGGACTCGGTGTCTCGTTTGCCGGTTTCGCCGGATTGATCGCCACCTTTGCGGAGGAGGGCCATCGAGACTCTCCGGTGTGGTGGTGGCGTATCACCGCGGTCGTCCGAACCGGTCTCGAGCTCACCTTCCTGGGACTCGGGGTGGTCGCCTTCGAGGTCGTGACCGGCGATGCGGAACTCACCGTACGGATCGCAACGGGCCTCATCGTCGCCGGTGGTCTCAACGAGGTGATCCGACACTCCCGACCGGGTCCGGCATGGCCAGATGAGGCCATCAGGCGAGTGACGGTGGCGATCAGCCTCCTCGGGCTGGCGGTCGCAGCGGTCAACCTCGTGCTGGGCTCCGTGGGCTTCCTGATGGTGCTCGTGCTTTTCACGTTCTCGACGCCTGCGTCTGTGTTCGTGAGGGCGATCGCCGACATGGGTCGCATCAGACTGACCACTGGACACGGAGGACCTGACAGCACGAAAGCGTCCTGATCGGCGCCGGGTGCTATCGACGTTCCACGACCAGGTCGAGACTCTGGCGATGTGGCCGGCACTCACAGGCGGGTAGGTTTGGCGCTTGGCGCGAGTTCGTATTCTCGGAGCGCTGCTCGCAATCTTGGCGGCTGTCGGCGCATGTTCTGGATTGGAACCGGTCGAGCAGACGTTGACCGAGCGGATCGAGTTCGAGTCGGTCGATCTGCCGGGACGACTGTGGGATCCGCTCTTCCCGCGGCTGGAGACCGGGGACCCGGTGATGGTGAGCGGGTTGTTGACGGTTCCCCCGACCGCCGAGCCCGTGGCTGTGGTGGTGATGACGCACGGCTGCGGTGGCATCGGTGGCGGCGAACGGAGCTGGGTCAGGGACCTGGAGGCTGAGGGCATCGCCACGTTTGTGATCGACAGTTTCAGCGGCCGTGGCATCGGCAACATCTGTACCGGCGGGGAGACGATCAATGTTGCCAGTCCGATTGTCGACGTGTACCGGGCTGCGCAAACTCTCGAGGACCATCCCTATGTCGACACATCGCGCATGGCAGTCATGGGGCACTCCTTCGGTGGCCGATCAGCAATCTGGTCCGGCTTCACCCGCCTGCAGAACATCTACGAAGGGCGCCCCTTCGCTGGGCACATCGCGTTCTACCCCTCGACCTGCTACATCCGACTCGCCGACGAGGGCATGAGCAGCGGCCCTCTTCGGATCTTCCACGGGATGGAAGACGATTGGACGCCGATAGACCAGTGCGAAGAACTGGTGCAGCGGCTGGCGCAGGACGGCACCGATGCATCCCTCTTCGCCTATCCGGATGCCGCACACTCCTTCGACGATCCCTCCCTGGCATGGTCGGTCAGCCACTTCAGTCCGCGGGCCGTGAGCCCGCGCAATTGCCAGTTCGTCGAAATCGACGGGGTGATCGTCGACCCGGAATCGGGCACCGTCGCAGGAGTCGAGTCGACCTGCGTCGAACAGGGTGTGACATACGCATACAACGAGGCCGCCAGGACCGCCGCGGCAGCGGATTTGATTCGATTCCTCGAGGACATCTTCCAGCGTTGAGTCCGGATCCACGAGCGCAAGCGCCCACGAGAAGACGAGCGTGTCCTCGGCCGGCAGGGGACCCCTCACTGATCGGAGGGCGACGGATCGGGCAGAACCCGAGCGACGAGGGCTTCGATGGCGCGGACCGAGGCGATGGTGGCCTCCTCGCTCTCGAAGTGGAGCACGTGCACGTAGAGGACCAACGGATCGGCGGTCAGCTCGATCGAGAGGGTGCCCGGGGTGTAGGAGACGGCGTTGGCCACCAACAAGGCGGCGGACAGCGAGGACACCGACAACGGTACGGCCACCAGGGCCTCCCGGATGTCTTCATTCGACGGGGTCAGTACTTCCCAGGCAACCCGGATGTTCGACCGCACCACCAGACCGACATAGCTCGCCGCGAAGGACAGCAGGCCCCCGACACGGAACGCGCCGGGTCGCTCGATGCTTCCGCGGAGCGCTTCGACCAGAGCCGCCACGACCGCCCCGCCGGCCACGGTGCCCACGCTGACGTCGCGCCAGACGAGCATCCAGACGGCGGTGAGGGCTGCCCACCGCAGAACGGAGAAGTCTCGACGTGTCGACACCGCCCGGGGCGGCTGGTGCGTCGTTCCCGCCAGGTCGTCATGGACGAGGTCTGATGCGTCCCCGGCCAGGTAGGCGGCCCGTCCCACCAGGTGACCCGAGATCGGCGAGGTCACGAACAGGAAGGCGCTCACGAGGAGTGAGAGCCCGGCGATCTCCCACGAGCCGGCGGTGAGCCCGGCGCCGAGCACGATGAAGGCGAGTCCGAGCGAGGCCGACTTCGTCGCCGCGTGCATCCTCGAGAGCGGGGTCGGGAAGTCGATCAGGCCGTAGGCAGCCAGCACCGACACCAGTGTCCCGGTCGCCATCACGACGATTCCGAGCGCCGTCATTCGGTGTCCCGCCATTCGATGAAACGGGCCACCAGCACGGTTCCGGTGAAGGCGACCAGGGTCACCACGATCAGCACGCCGGTGAAGATCTCACTTCCGCTCCTCGCCGATTCGACCGCCAGCCCGGCGGCGAGCAGCAAGAGGATGACGTCGAGGGCGATGATCCGGTCGGCCAGGGTCGGGCCCCGCACTGCCCGGGTGAGCGCGATCAGACCGCCGAGGCCGAGGGCGATCTCGAAGGCGGTGAGAGCGGCCTGGGTCATGCGCCCGTCCCCAGGACCGCGTCGATGTACACGGCGGGATCCAGCAGCTCGGTGGCCGCCCGCACCGACAGATCGACGAGGGGCCCTGCTGCGGCGGCGACCCCAACGCTCGCCGCGACCACGAGCCCGACCGCGGCGAGCATCCCGCCCCCGGCCCGGCCCACGAGCTCACGCTCCTCGCCCCAGAACGCCGCGCCCCAGATCTTGGTCATCGAATAGAACGTCAGCAGGCTGACGGCCAGACTCACGCCGACGATCGTCCACTGTCCGAGGACGGCGCCCTCCTGCACCAGCGCCAGTTTCGCCACGAATCCGCTGAAGGGTGGGAAGCCGGCCAGGGAGAGGGCCAGCGGCAGGAACAGCACGGCCATGACCGGCCGGCTGCGCAGCAACCCGCCAGTTCGATCGAGGGCACCCGTGCCGAACTCTCGCTCGACGAGCCCGCCCACGAGGAACAGTCCCGTCTTCACGATGATGTGGTGGGAGATGTACACGATGGCGGCGGCCAGGCCGGCGACCGTGAGAAAACCCAGCCCCATGATCATGTAGCCGATCTGGCTGACGATGTGGAAGCTGAGAATCCGCTTGATGTCGTTCTGGGCGATGGCCCCCAACACCCCGACTGCCATCGTCGCACCAGCGATCGTGAGCAGCAGGGTCGACGGCGCCCCGCTCTCGAAGAACAACGTCTGCGTGCGGATGATCACGAACACGCCGACCTTGGTGAGGAGCCCGGCGAAGATCGCCGTGACGGGCGTGGGCGCCGTCGGGTACGAGTCGGGGAGCCACATGAAGAGCGGGAACAGTGCCGCCTTGATGCCGAACACGACCAGCATCAACAGGGAGAGCGCCGTGCGGGTGCCCTGCTCCAGCTCGGGCATCCTCGTGGCGATGTCGGCCATGTTGACAGTTCCGAAGATCCCGTAGGTGATGGCGATGAGCACGAGGAAGAGCGCCGAGGCGATCAGGTTGATGACGACGTAGGACATCGTCGCTCGGATCTCGTCCTGCCCGCTGCGCACCGTCAACAGCACGTAGCTGGCGACCAGCATCACCTCGAATCCGACGAAGAGGTTGAACAGATCTCCGGTCACCAGGGACAGCACCACCCCGCTGGTCAGGGCCAGGTACTTGGTGTGGAACCACCAGTCGATGGCGTCACGGCCCAGCTGGGTGATGGCGTAGACGAGGACGGCCAGCAGCATCAGCGTCGAGACGGTCAGGACGATCGCCGAGAACCGGTCGACGATCAGCGTGATGCCGATGGGCGCGTCCCATGCCCCCAGTTGGGCAACGACTGGGCCAGATGCGTCGGCGGTTCTCAGCAGCGTCACTGCACCGGCGAAGACGCCCACCACGGCGGCGATCGTGACGATCCGCTGCGGGAGCAGCCGGCGGCCCAGCACGAGCGTCAGTCCGGCGGCGAGCAGTGGCCCGGCGACCAGCGAGGGGATGAGCCAGCTCACGTCGACGCTCCCGAGCGGGCGATGCGGCGGTCCTCGATGTCGTCCTCGACGGCGTCGCTGCCGGTGAGCAGGAAGCTGCGCAAGGCGAGGGCGAGCAGGAAGGCAGTCACGCCGAAGGTGATGACGATGGCGGTCAGGACCATGGCCTGGGGGAGCGGGTCCGTGAGACCCTCGATGCCGCCGTCGATGATCGGTGCTGCCCCCGAACGGGTGGACGCCACGAGGATGAAGAGGTTGGCGCCGTGGCTGATCAGGGCGAGTCCGATCACGACCCGGGCCAGCGCCCTGGACAGCACCAGATAGGTCCCGATCCCGAAGAGGGCCGCCACCACGATCAACACCACCAGGGTCACGACACACCCGCCTCTTCGCCGAGCGCCCTCACGAGCCCGAGCGCTGTGCCGACCACCACGAGGTAGACACCGATGTCGAACACGAGCACCGAGACCGCCTTGACGGAACCGACGAGTGGGACGTCGATCGTGACGCTGGCCGACTCGAGAAATGCCCCACCGGCGACGAGCGAGACGAACCCGGTGCCCGCTGCCAGGAGCAGACCCACACCGAGGAGGGCTGACGATCGCACCGGGAGGATCCTCCGGACCGTGCTCGTGCCTCCGACCACCCAGGCCATGACCACGACCACGCCGGCGACGAGCCCTCCGGCGAAGCCACCGCCGGGCTGGTTGTGTCCGGCGAACAGCAGGTAGAGAGAGAAGACCAGGATCGGACCTGCGGCGATGGCCATGCCGGCGTCGAGGATCGGTGACGGACGCGACTTCATACCTCGTCGCTCCGCTCGTTGCGACGTCGCAGCACCGGAAGGACCATGCCCGCCGCGCCGATGGCGGCCACGGCGATCACCGCGATCTCGCCGAGCGTGTCGAAGGCCCGGAAGTCGACGAGGATCGTGTTGACGACGTTGGCGCCATCGGCCTCAGGCACGGAGTCCCGCAGATACCTGTCGGCCACCGCGGTGCTGGGCTGCGCCCCGCTGACGACGAGCCCGGCGCCGAAGACGAAGATGCCGACCAACACACCGACGACGGCGCGCCACGCCGGCGCCCACACGCGGGAGAAGACCGCCGGCAGGTGGCGCAACACGAGGGCGAAGAGCGCCACGGCGAGTGTCTCCACCAGCAGCTGCGTCAACGCCAGATCAGGGCCTGCGGCGACGGCGTAGAGGCCGGCGACGCCGTAACCGACGGCCCCGAGGAGGATGACCGCCGCAAACCTCGTCCGGACTCTGGCCAGGGCGATCGCCGACACGACGACGAGGAAGCCGAGCAGGAGCTGGCCGGGTGTTCCGGCCGCCGGGAGAGCTGCCGGCGTGTCGGCGGTGAGGGCCCCGAGCGTGGGTGCACCGATGGCGACGAGGAGGATCGTCGACACATACGCGGGGAGTGAACCGTGCTGGATCGTGCCCGTGAAGCGGTCGGCGAACCTCAGGAGAGCCGTGACCGAGGATGCGAACACCTCCTGCGGCCCCGGGATCCGGCCGGTCACCGTGCGGATGGAGGCGACGACCCGATCCATCTGCGGGCCGGCCGCCACGACGGCGAGTCCCAGCACGAGGGAACCTGTCGACCACGCCAGGGCTTCGACGAACCCTGGCCAGAGCACGAGCTTGCCGCTGTCCAGGGATCCACCGACGCTCTGGGTGGCCGTGTCGACGAATCGGCCGAGAAGGCCGGGGGCGAGGCCGAGGAGCAGCGAGAGGGCGGCCAGCGCGGCCGCCGGCAGCACGAGGAGATTCCCGCTGTCCGTGGCTGTCGCGAGGTCGGGCTCATCGGCATCACGGGTGCGGAAGGCCCCGATCATGAACCGGCCCGTATAGGCCACGGTCAAGATCGACAGGGTGGCGGCAGCGGCGATGAAGACACCGCCCTCGGTCACCAGGCCGTCGAAGGCCG
>JBPEXB010000375.1:0-3747 GCA_052032125.1 Acidimicrobiia bacterium | reverse complement strand
ACCGGGTCGAGTCTCGCGGCGAGTTCGCCGTCCGCGGCGGGATCGTCGACGTGTTTCCCGCCCAGGCCGACGAAGCGGCGCGCATCGACTTCTGGGGAGACACGGTCGACGAGGTGCGGGCCTTCTCCATCGGCTCGCAGCGATCCGTAGAGGCACTGGATCGGATGGTCGCCTATCCGGCTCGCGAGTTCCGCCCCGACGAGGAGGTCAGGGCCCGGGCCGGGCGGCTGGCGTCGACCGAGCCGTGGGCGGCGTCGACCTGGGACCGAATCGCCGAAGGCGTGCATTTCGCCGGGATGGAGTCGTGGCTGCCATGGCTGGCCGACGAGGTGAGCGTGCTCGATGTGATTCCCGAC
Organism: Acidimicrobiia bacterium; assembly: GCA_052032125.1. Taxonomy (GTDB): domain Bacteria; phylum Actinomycetota; class Acidimicrobiia; order Spongiisociales; family Spongiisociaceae; genus JBPEXB01. The sequence goes on along the minus strand of JBPEXB010000375.1, from coordinate 3,391 downwards.
GGCGGCGACGTGGTGGTCTTCGATCCGGTGCGGGCTCGCGACCGCGCTCGGGATCTGATGAAGGAGGAGCGGGACCTCGCCGAGGCGTTGGCCGACACGTGGGGCGAGCGCAGCCCGGATCCGGAGACCCAGCCGGCGTTGTTCGTGGAGCTCGCCCCGCCCGACCGAACCCTCGAGGCACCGCCGCTCCCGACCGGGCCCGCCGACCAGCGGATCGAGGTCACCGGCCTCGACGCCACCCCGGGAGACCCCGAGTCGGTGGCCTCCGGCCTCTCCAGCCTGCTGGCCCGCGACTACGACGTCGTCGTGGCGATGGACGGTGAGCCGGCGGCCAACCGGGTCAGCCGCATCCTCGGGGAGAACGGCCTCCAGCTCCCGGTGACATCCGAGCTGTCGAAGGGCGAGCGCTCGGCCATCCTCCCCGAAGGCGTGCACACCGGGGTCGTGGTGCCGGCGCTGCGTGTGGCGGTGCTCGGCGAGCAGGAGATCGCCGGTCGCCGGCGCTCTCACCGGCGCTCCGGACGGCGCCGGGTGGCGGACACCGAGGCCTATCAGGACCTGACCACCGGCGACTACGTCGTCCACCATCGGCACGGCATCGGGCGTTTCGAGGGCCTCGAGAGCCGGACCATCGCCGGGGTCGAACGTGACTACCTCGTCGTCGCCTATGCGGGCGCCGATCGGCTGTACGTGCCCACCGACCAGCTGGCGGCCGTCAAGAAGTACACCGGTGGCGAGTCGCCCCGGGTGTCTCGGATGGGCGGCAGCGATTGGGCGGCGACCCGCAGCAAGGTGCGCAAGGCAGTGGCCGCCGTCGCCGAGCAGGTCGTGGCGCTGCACAAGGCGCGAGCGGCGGCGGCGGGCCATGCGTTCGGCATCGACACTCCCTGGCAGCAGGAGCTCGAGGGCGCCTTTCCCTTCGAAGAGACCCCTGATCAGCTCCAGGCCATCATCGATGTGAAGGAGGACATGGAGTCCGACCGGCCGATGGACCGGCTGGTGTTCGGCGACGTCGGCTTCGGCAAGACCGAGGTGGCCATTCGGGCAGCCTTCAAATCGGTCACCGACGGCCAGCAGGCCGCCATCCTGTGCCCGACGACCCTGCTCGCCCAGCAGCACTTCCAGACGTTCTCGGAGCGGTTTGCGCCGTATCCGGTGCGGGTGGAGATGCTGAGCCGCTTCCTGACGACCAAGCAGGCCAACGAGGTGATCGCCGGGCTGGCGACGGGCGAGGTCGACGTGGTCATCGGCACCCATCGGCTGCTGTCGGAGGGCGTCGAGTTCCGCAAGCTGGGGCTCCTCGTCATCGACGAGGAGCAGCGATTCGGGGTCAAGGCGAAGGACCGCATCAAGGAGCTGAAGGTCGGGGTCGACGTGCTCACGCTCACGGCCACGCCGATCCCCAGGACGCTCGAGATGGCGTTGACCGGCATCCGGGAGGTGAGCCACATCCGCACCGCGCCTGAGGATCGCCATCCCATCCTCACCTACGTCGGCCCGCTCGATCGGCAGGCGGTCTCGGCTGCCATTCGTCGAGAACTGTTGCGCGAAGGCCAGGTCTTCTACGTCCACAACCGCATCCAGTCGATCGATCGGGCGGTCGCCCAGTTGAAGGAGCTGGTGCCAGATGCCCGCTACGCCGTCGCCCACGGACGGATGAGCGAGGGTCAGCTCGAGCAGGTCATGCTCGACTTCTGGAATCGCGAGTACGACGTCCTGGTCGCCACCACGATCATCGAGTCGGGCCTCGACCTGCCGCAGGTCAACACGCTGATCGTGGAGCGGGCGGACCTGCTCGGCCTCGCCCAGCTCTACCAGCTGCGTGGCCGGGTGGGCAGGTCGAGCCAGCGAGCCTATGCCTACCTCTTCCATCCCGAGGAGCAGTCGCTGGGCGAGGACGCCTACCGCCGCCTGGAGGCGATCGGGGAGTACACCGACCTCGGCTCCGGGTTTCAGCTGGCGATGCGCGACCTGGAGATCCGCGGGGCGGGCTCGGTGCTCGGCGAGGTGCAGTCCGGCCACATCTCGGCGGTGGGCTTCGACCTGTACGTCGAGCTGGTGTCCGAGGCGGTCGCCGAGCTGTCCGGCACCGAGCTGCCGAAGGCCCAGGTGAAGGAGGTGCGGATCGATCTGCCGGTGGACGCCCACCTGCCGGACGACTACGTGCCCGATCAGAACGCTCGCCTCGAGGCCTATCGCCGGCTGGCGGTCGCCGACACCCACGCCGAGGTGGACGACGTGGCGACCGAGTGGGAGGACCGGTACGGCCCGCTGCCGCCGGAGGCGGCCAGCCTCCTGGCGACGGCGCGGGTGAGGGTCGAGGCCATTCGGGTCGGGATCGACGAGGTGGTGAAGCTCCGAGACGAGCTGCGCCTGGCGCCGGTCGACTTGACCCAGTCCCAGCAGGTGCGCCTCGACCGTCTGTATCCGCGAGCGACGCTCAAGGCCACCGAGGCCGCCCTCTTCGTGCCCGTGCCCGCCAGTGGCGACGTCGTCGAGTTCGTGCTCGACTTGCTCGGTTCGATGTGGCCCGAGGAGGCCAGGACGTCGGCCTGACATGTCACGTGTCTCGCCAGTCGACCTATCGTGGCGGCCATGAAATCCCCCTTCCGACGGTCGATCGGTCTCGTGGCCGCGTGCCTGGCACTGGCCGCGTGTGGTGCGGGCAGCGACGAGGAGCTGTCCGGCTCGGTGCCGCCCACCACCGCGGCCGGGTCGGTCGCCACCGAGCCGGCGCCCGAGGCGTCCTCGGATCTCGGGGATGGGGTGGCGGCAACGGTCGACGGGACCGCCATCGACGTCGCGGCCGTCGAGGCGATCACCTCCGCCGGAGCGGATCCAGCCGAGCTGGCCGATGCGTTGCGGCGACTGATCATCAACCAGGTGCTCGAAGGAGCCGTGGTGAACCTGGGGCTGAGCGTCGGCCAGGCGGAGGAGGACACCGCCCGGGCGGCGATCATCGACGAGGTCGTCGGTGCGACCGGCGCCAGCATCGACGAGGTGCTGGAGGCCTCCGGGCTGAACGACGCCGCCTTCGATCTGATCGTCCGCCAGGCGGCCCTGGCCGACGCCGTGGAGCTGTACCTGGCGGCCAATGCCCCGCCACCCCGTGAATCCGACCTCCAGGAGCTCTACGACGAGCAGATCCTGGACCGCACCAGCGTCTGCGCCTCCCACATCCTGCTGGAGACCGAGAGCGAGGCCCAGGCGGCCCTCGACCGGGCCAACGCCGGGGAGGACTTCGGCGACCTGGCCAGAGAACTGTCGACAGGTCCGTCCGGGCCCAGCGGGGGCGACCTCGGGTGCTCGAGCCCTGCTGCCTACGTGCCCCCCTTCGCAGCGGCCACGATGGTGGCGGACGTCGGCGTGCCGTTCGGGCCGGTCGAGACCC
>JBPEXB010000374.1:0-8249 GCA_052032125.1 Acidimicrobiia bacterium | reverse complement strand
GGCCAGGACCGTCTCTTCGAGGTGCTGTCGGGCGATCGCCGCCACGACGGCGGCGAGATCCTGGTCAACGGCGAGCCGCTCTCCGCTCGATCTCCCTATGACGCCATCCGCCGGGGGGTGGTGCTCGTGCCGTCCGACCGGCTGCACGCTCTCCTGCCGAAGCGGTCGGTGCGAGAGAACCTCGGGACGCCCTTGTACAACACCATGCGGCGGTGGCTGCGGATCGTGCCGGACGAGAAGCAGCGGGTGCAGACGGCGATCGACCGGCTCTCCATCGACACCCGAGCCGCCCGCCAGGCCATCCGGTTGTCGGGCGGCAATCAGCAGAAGGTCGTGGTCGGCCGGTGGCTGGCGGCGGGATTCAGGGTCTTGCTCTGTTTCGACCCGACCCGGGGCATCGACGTCGGCACGAAACAGCAGATCTACGACCTGCTCCGGGAGCTGGCCGCCGACGGCGCCGCCATCCTGCTCTACACCAGCGAGCTCCAGGAGATCCCGCTCGTCTGCGACCGGGTGCTGGTCGTCTACGACGGCGAGGTCGTGCACGAACAGCCGGCGGCGACGGCGACCGAGCAGGCGTTGCTGACCGCCGCCCACGGCATCGGTGAGGACGTGGCGTGACCGTCGGAGCCGCCCGCCTGGAACGTGTCGACTGGGCACGGCTGCTCCGGCGCTTCGGGTGGACCGTCGGCGTGTGGTTGCTCCTGCTGGTCCTCCTCGGCTGGTACGCCACGTTGATCCCCCGCTTCGGGGCGTTCCAGATCACCTCGATCGCCAAGAACTCGCTCCCGCTCGTCTATCTCAGCATCGCCCAGGCGGTGATCGTGATCGCCGGAGGCATCGACCTCTCGGTCGGAGCGATGCTGGTGCTCAGCAACGCCATCGCCGCCCAGCTCATGGACGGCCAGCCCTTCGCGATGACGCTGGTCCTGGGGCTGGTCGTGATCCTCATCGGAGCGATCATCAATGGCGCCGTCGGGTGGATCATCACGGTGTCGAAGGTGCCCGACATCGTCGTCACCCTGGCGACCAGCTTCACCCTGTCGGGCGTGGCTCTGTTGGTGCTGCCGTCGCCGGGCGGAGGCACCAGTCCCGGCTTCCGGGCGCTCTTCACCGGGTCCGAGACCGGCACCGGGAGCAACTTCTGGCCGGCGTTGATCATGCTGGCCATCCCGCTCACGATCACCGCACTCTGGATGCGTCGCACCCGCACCGGCCTCTCGCTCTACGCCACCGGCTCGGACAGCAACGCCGCGTTCCTCTCGGGCGTGCGAACGGCACGGGCCAAGATCGTCGCCTACGCCGTGGGTGGTGCCTTCGGGGCGCTCGCCGGCCTGTCGGCCCTCGCCATCACCGGTTCGGGCGAGTCGCGGTTCAGCACCGGCGCCAACTTCACGCTGCGCACCGTGGCGGCGATCGTGCTCGGAGGTGTGGCGCTCACCGGCGGCACCGGGTCGGTGGTGGGGGCCGCGGCGGCCGGGATCATCCTGTTCACGCTCTCGCCGATTCTCAGCGCCATGGGCATCGACCCCAACACGGCCCAGGTCGTGCAGGGTGTGCTGATCGTGGTGGTGATGATGGTGGCGGGGATGCTCGAGCTGCGACGGCAGCGGGCCGAATGACGGTGCAGCGTGACGCCGCCGCCCGACTCGACGGGCCGAGGGTCGGGCTGTGGCTCGCCGAGCACCCCCTGGTCGTCCTGGCCACCGTGCTGGTGACCTTGATCCTGGTGACCGGGGCCATCGAACCGAACTATCTGAGCGTCAGCGGCCTGCGCAACACGGTGCTGCTGGCGGCTCCGCTCGGGATCATGGCTGCCGCCCAGACCATCCTGATGTTCACGGCCGGCATCGACCTGTCCGTCGGGATGATCGCCACCGCGGCCGCCTATGTGGCGGGCAATCAGTCGCCCAACGGCGCCGCCCTGGCGATCCTCCTCGGCCTGCTGGTCGGGGTGGCGGCCGGAGCGGTGAACGGCGTCGGCGTCGGGGTGTTCAGGGTCAACCCGCTGATCATGACCCTGGCCATGTCGGCCATCCTGCTCGGGCTGTTCACCGCCCTGTCGTTCACCGTGCTGCAGGGCTCGACGACCGTGGCGCCGTTCATCAAGACGCTGGGCGGGGGATCCTTCTTCGGCAACCGCATCCCGTGGAACGCGGTCGTGTGGCTGGGCGTGTCGCTGATCATCATCTACGGATTGCGCCGCACCGGGCTCGGCAGGCTCCTCTACGCCGTGGGGGACAACCCGGTGGCGGTGCGGCTGGCCGGGGTCCGCATCTGGCAAGTGTTGATCGCCGCCTACATCATCGCCGGGGTGCTCTCGGCGCTGTCCGGCATCCTGCTGGCGGGACGCACCGGGGCGGTCGATCTGCAGCTGGCAGTCAACTTCCTGCTGCCGTCCGTGGCGGCGGCCGTGATCGGGGGAACGTCGATCTTCGGGGGCGTCGGGACGTACAGCGGGACGATCTTCGGCGCGCTCATCCTGGCGGTGCTGGCGTCGATGCTGACGTTCCTCAATGCCGGCCAGGCCGTCCAGCAGGTGGTGTACGGGCTCATCGTGCTCGGTCTGGCCTGGCTGTACGCACGCGTCACGGCGGCGGCATGACCAGCGGCAGGCGCCTGTCCGAGGTTCGCGCCGGCGTGGTGGGTGTCGGGTTCATCGGCGTCGCCCACGTCGAGGCCCTCCGCCGGCTCGGCGTGCAGGTGGTCGGTGTCGTGGGCTCCACACCGGAGCGGGCTGCTGCGAAGGCCGAGGCAGCCGACCTGCCCGCGGTCTACGAGAGCGTCGAGGCTTTGGCGGCTGACGACTCCATCGACGCCATCCACATCGCCAGCCCCAACCACGCCCACGCCGACCAGGTGCGGATCTGCCTCGACGCCGGCAAACACGTCATCTGCGAGAAGCCGCTGGCGCTCGACTCGGACGACACGGCCGACCTCGTCGAGCGGGCCGAGCGCTCCGGACTGGTGAACGCCGTGTGCTTCAACATCCGGTTCTATCCCCACTGCCACGAGGCCCGGTCGCTGGTGGCGGGTGGCGCCATCGGCGCGCCGCGGTTCGTGACCGGGAGCTATCTCCAGGACTGGCTGTTGCTCGAGACCGATTGGAACTGGCGGCTCGTGCCCGACGAGGCGGGTGCGCTGCGGGCGGTGGCCGACATCGGCTCCCACTGGCTCGACCTCGTCTCGTTCGTCACCGGTCGGCGGATCGAAGCGGTGATGGCCGATCTCCACACCTTCGTGCCGGTGCGCCGCCACCCGCCCGGCCCGGTCGAGACCTTCGCCGCTGCCGGAGCGGACGACGAGTTGATCGAGGAGCCGATGGCCAGCGATGACGCGGCCGGCATCCTCCTCCGTTTCGACGATGGGGCCAAGGGCGTCGTGGCGATCAGCCAGGTCTCGGCAGGGCGGAAGAACTCCGTGTCGTTCGAAGTGGACGGGTCGGAGGCGTCGGTGTCGTGGTTCTCCGAGGATCCCGACCGCCTCCTGATCGGCCACCGGGGCCGGCCGAACGAGGTGCTCCATCGCGATCCTTCGCTGGTCGGCCCGGAGGCGGCGGCGCTGATCGGCTACCCGGGCGGTCACGTCGAGGGCTATCCCGACACCTTCCGCGCCCTCTTCGGCGCCGTGTACGCCGACATCGCCGGCGGCGGGCCGGCAGCTCGGCCCGCCTATCCGACCTTTGCAGACGGGCACGACATCGTGCTCGTGACCGAGGCCGTGGCCCGCAGCTCCCGTGAGGGCGGCTGGGTGACCGTGGCGAGATGAACCCGACGAGGGAGGCATCGTGAAACTGGGACTGTTGACGGCTCCGTTCCCGGAGACACCACTCGAGGATGTCGCCGAGTGGTCGGCGGCCAACGGGTACGAGGCGCTCGAGATCTGCGCCTGGCCCAGCGGAGAGGGAGCGACGCGACGCTACGGCGGGATCTGCCACGTGGACGTGGAGGACATGAGCGACGAGCGGGCCTCCGAGGTGGTCGGCATGCTCGACGACAAGGGCCTCGCCATCTCCGGGCTGGGGTACTACCCCAACCCCCTCCACCCCGACGCCGAGCACCGGGCGGCCGTCTCGGAGCACCTGATGAAGGTCATCAGCGCCGCCGCCACCATGGGCGTGGGCGTGGTCAACACGTTCATCGGGGCAGATCAGCACAAGACGCAGGCGGAGAACTGGGACGACGCCAAGAAGGTCTGGCAGCCACTCGTCGACCATGCCGCGGCGAATGGGGTGAAGATCGCCATCGAGAACTGCCCGATGATCTTCTCGACCGACGAGTGGCCGGCCGGGCACAACCTCGCCTACTCACCCGCCATGTGGCGGACCATGTTCGACGAGTTCGGCGAGACGGTTGGGCTGAACCTCGACCCGTCCCACCTGATCTGGCAGATGATCGACATCGAGCGCGCCATCGACGAGTTCGGCGAGCGGATCTACCACGTCCACGCCAAGGACCTCGAGATCGATCGGAACGGTCTCTACGAGCACGGGATCCTCTCGGCCGGCATCGGCTGGCAGGTTCCCCGGCTCCCTGGCCTCGGCGATGTCGACTGGTCCCAGTTCATGTCGGCGCTCTATCGCGTGGGCTACCAGGGCGTCATCTGCGTGGAGCACGAGGATCGCCAGTTCGAGGCCAACGACGAGGTCATCAAGGCCGGCTTCGTGCTCGCCTACAACGTGCTCCGGCCGCTCGTGGTCTGAGACCGGACGATGATCGACTCAGAGGCGCCGGCGGGCCAGGCGGGCGCCCTCGACCATGTTGGTCAGCTTCTGCACTGCGGCCCACCGGGCCGTCTGGGACAGACCGCAGTCCGGGCTGATGGCGAGCTGTTCGGCGGGGACGTGTTTGAGGCACTCGGCGACCCGGTTGGCCACGTCCTCAGGGCTCTCGATGTAGTAGCTCTTCACGTCGATCACGCCCACCGCGACGTCGTGGCGCTCCCCGATGGTGCCGATCACTTCGAGCTCGGAGAACTCCCGGCTGGCCATCTCGACGTGGATCTCGTCGACGGTGAAGTCGAGGAAGGCAGGGAACATCGGCGCGTAGCTGCGAGGTGCCACCGCCCGTCCCTTGAAGTTCCCGAAGCAGAGGTGCGTCGACAGATGGACCTTCCCCACGACCGGCGCCACCGTGCGGTTGAAGATGTCCACCAGCCGCTCGGGGTCCTCGCGATGGGCGTAGCAGCTCATCGACGGCTCGTCGACGGTGATGACCTCACATCCGGCGTTGACGAGCGCCTCCAGCTCACGCCGTACGATCGGGACCAGCGCCTCGGTCACGGCGTGGCGGTCGGGATAGTCGGCGTTGGGCACGAGCCGGCCCGCCAGTGTGTACGGCCCCGGGACGCTGGCCTTCAGCCGGGGGCCGGGCGGCGCCAGCCGGGCCAGCCGCTCCCACTCCTCGACGACCCCCAGGCCGCGGGGCGCCGCCAGCTCGCCGACGATCCGGTGCTTGCCCCGCTGGTCGTGGGCGGGCGGGCCGAAGCGGCGGGGCGGTGCGTCCTCGAGCTCCAGGCCGTCGAGGAACGCGTAGAACGAGAGATTGAAGTCGAAGCGGGTCTGTTCCCCGTCGGTGATGATGTCGAGCCCGGCGCGCACCATGTCGCCGATGGCCGCCATGGCTGCATCGTCCTGCATCTCGGCGATGTCGGCGGGTCCGAAGGCGTCGAGGTGGGCAGCGGCATGCTCGAGCCATCCGGGAAAGGGGTGGCTGCCCATCACCGTCGTGAGGATCGGATCGTGCGGCATCCGCCGATCCTACCGAGGCGCCGAATGGGGGACCGATGGCGGCGATGACGCTTCCCGCGGTCACGCCGGCCGTCGGGAAGCTGGCTCCCGGGCCTGGCCAGCTGGGCATGCGGAGCCAGGAGGTGCGGCCACCCGAAGCCGGCGAGGTGACCCTCGAGGTCCTGGCCGCCGGGATCTGCGGCACCGACCTGCACATCGCCGACGACGAGTTCCCCTCGTTGCCACCGGTGACCATGGGCCATGAGGTGACCGGGGAGGTGGCGGTGGTCGGCGACGGGATCGATCCCAAGTGGTTGGGACAGCGGGTGACCGTCGAGACCTACGTCACCTATTGCGGGGCATGCGGCCATTGCCGGTCGGGCAGGCCCAATCTCTGCGACGACCGACGGTCCATCGGGTCGCATGTCGACGGCGGGTACGCCCGCTGGCTGACGCTGCCGGTTCGCAACCTCCACCCACTCCCGGAGTCGATCGGCCTCCACGCAGGAGCGCTCGCCGAGCCCTTGGCGTGCGTGGCCAACTGCCTGTTCGATCCGGGGGTCGTCGATCCAGGTGACCTGGTGCTGATCACCGGCCCGGGCACCATGGGCGTCCTCGCCGCCCAGGCAGCCAGGGCGGCCGGCGGCCACGTGCTCCTCGCCGGGCTCCCTGCCGATCGGGTCCGGCTGGAGATCGCGGCCGGTCTCGGTCTGGAGGTGGCGGTCGTCGACGACGTGGATCGTCTCCCCGATGTGGCCATCGACTGCTCGGGGGCCCCGGCGGCGGCGGGCTGGCTGCTCGAGCGGGTCCGCAAGGGCGGGACCTATGTCCAGGTGGGGATCTTCGGCCGCCCGGTCGAGATCGATCTGGACGCGTTCCTCTACAAGGAGGTCCGGTTTCGGTCGGGGTTCGCCAGCACCCCCCGGTCGTGGCGGCGGGCGATGGCGTTGCTCGGCCAGGGAGCCGTGGTGCTCGACCCGCTGGTCAGCGAGGTGGTCCCACTCGACGAATGGGAACGGGCCTTCGACGCCACGCGACGTGGCGAAGGCATGAAGTTCGTGCTCGACCCGCGAGCGTCGACGTGACGGCCGAGCTCGAGCTCGTGGGGCCGGTGGCCGTCGTGACCGGCGTGTCGTCGGGGATCGGCAGGGCGACGGCGGTGGCGCTGGCACGGGCCGGCGCCCATGTCGCCGGGGTGTTCCAGGGAGCCGACGGAGAGGCCGACGCCGTGCGGGCCGAGATCGAAGCGGCGGGTCGCGAGCATCACATCTTCGCCGCCGACACCGGCGAGCCGAGCACCGCCGACCGGCTGGCCGATGAGGCGTCGTCGCGCTGGGGCGGCGTCGACATCTGGGTCAACAACGCAGCCCGGCTGATGGTGAAGCCATTGACCGAGACGACCGACGACGACTGGCACGGGCTGCTCGCCCCCAACCTGCACGGCTACTTCTACGGGTGCCGGGCGGCGGCGCGGACGATGTTCGAGCGCGGCCGGGGGAGGATCGTGAACGTCTCCTCGGCTGCCGACATCCTGGCCGTCGCCAACCTGTCGGCCTACATCACCGCCAAGGGCGGCATCGTGGCGCTCACCAAGACCCTGGCGCTGGAGGCCGCCCCGCACGGGGTCACCGTCAACGCCGTGGCGCCCGGGGCGATCGAGACGCCCCTCAACGCCACCGCCTACACCGACGAGGTCAGGGCGACCTACCGGCGGCGGATCCCGTTGGGCCGGATCGGAACGGAGGACGATGTCGCCGGCGTGATCGTGTTCCTCGCGTCGACGGCCTCGTCCTACATGACCGGCCAGGAGGTGGTGGTCGACGGAGGGCTGGTCATCGACGGGACGGTCGGCCACGCCGGCGACGATGACTGATTCGATCGCTGCGGCCCACCGGGCCGGAGTCCTGGCGAACCTCGATGCGGTCAGCAGCGTGCGCCACGCAGAGGGCAGAGCCGGCAGGGTCATCGAGGTGGCGGTGTGGGGCGGTCTGGCGGTGCGGGTGATGGCCGATCGGGGGCTCGACATCCTGCACGCCTGGTACAGGGGTGTTCCGCTCGCCTGGATCTCCGGTGTCGGCGAGGCGCCCCGACTGCCCGATCCAACGGGCATGGCATGGAGCAGCGCATGGGGCGGCGGGCTGCTCACCACCTGCGGGCTCCGCAACGTGGGCATGCCGTCAGAGGGCCACGGCCTGCACGGGACCTATTCGCACCTGCCGGCTCAGGACGTGCACACGAACACTGCACCCGACGGCACGATCACCATCCGGGGCGTGGTCGTCGACGATGCGGCTCCCGCCCCGCTGCGGCACGAGCGCACCATGACCGTCGAGCCGGGATCGGGGAGGCTCACCGTCGTCGACCGCACCACCAATGAAGGGAGCGCGGCTGCCGTTGCTCCGTTGCTCTACCACCTCAACTTCGGGTACCCGCTGTGGTCGGGGCGGGCCGAGCTGAGGGTGAAGGCCGTGTCGACCACGCCTCGCGACGCCGACTCGGAGCGGTCCCTCGACTCGTGGAC